>JAMOAC010000261.1 GCA_023621975.1 Bacillota bacterium
AAAGAAATCCATCTCTTCGGGCGTCAGCTCGTCATCAAAGCAATGGTCCCCCATCCTGCCAAATGCTCCAAACATATCGCACGAGAAGAGGGTTTTTGTGCTTCTTTCATAGGTATACATGGTGTCGGGCCAGTGAACGTTTGGCACCGGATGAAAACTCAATACCTTCCCATTCCCAAGGTCTAAAGTATCCCCTTCCCTCACAATCCTTACTTTGTCCTCACCATAAAAGGAGGTCACCATCCTTGCGGCTTTATCGGTACATATTATCGTAAAATCATCCTTAATTTTTCGGAAGTTTGAAATCCAGCCCGAATGGTCCGGTTCCATATGATTGACAATCAGATAATCGATACTTTCGGGATCAACACCTATTTCTTCTAAATGTTTATAAAGGGTTTCGGGTACCCCATCCCAACCGATTACGCCATCAATTATTGCAGTCTTTTCTCCCTGGACTATATAGGAGTTAAGAGTCACTCCATTTGCAATCTCCCACATTCCCTCAAATAGTATGTCCTCAACGTTCATGGTGAGCATATGTATTCCATCCGCAATTTGTAACTTCTTCATACCTCATCCTCCTTGAATTTATAGACTCATAAGTTATTTACCCATAATCGGAGTCGATATATCAAAAAAATGACTTAAGTTGACCTATTTTATCATAAGGTCGAAACCTTGTTTGCGGATAACGTTCAGTATTTCCTGGCGTTTGGGATTGTACTGTTTAAACCTGACAACCACCTGATTGCTGAAACTATCAACCGGCCTGCCCGGCTCCCTTAGGTCGTAGTAAGTGCGCATTTCTTCATCGTATTCTTTGATCTCATCGAGATAGCTTTCAAAAACCTTATAGGCATTTTCAAAAACCCTAAGCCTCATTTCCATTCTGGGTTTAAGCTGCGGATTTTGATTGGGATACCCCAATCCAAGGCCTATAACCGGGAATGTCAATTCCGGCAGTTTCAAAAGCTCGCAGATCTTCTCGGAATCGTTGAGGATGCTGCCTAAATAGACCGTCCCCAGTCCCATGGATTCCGCAGCTATTACAACATTTTGTGCCATTATACATGCATCGGTGAACGCTGCAAAAAAGCGATCCATATCCCTCGCGGTCTCAACAAAACAGCCCTTTTCTTTTGCTATTTGATTGTTCCTGTATTGATCCACAACGAAAATGAGGAGTTCGGGGGCTCTTGCCACGTACTCCTGCTTGCAAACCTCAGCAATCCTGCTTTTTAATTCCGCATCCGTAACGCGAATAATGGAACAGGCTTGCATACCGGTAGATGTCGCCGTACGCCTTGCGACTTCCATTAACAATTCAAAAACCTCACGGGGTATCTTCTGATCCTTAAACTCCCGGATAGTGCGATGTGCAAGTTGCGTTCGAATAGTTTCATTTATGTCCATAATTATGACCCTCCTCTGCTTTTTGTTTATGGCTATAAAGTTAAGATATTTACAACATCCTTTATAGATATTACCCTTTTTGTCACAGATAAAAACAGCTGTTTTTACATCGAAACAACAGGTTTTTATGGAACCGGAAAATAATGTTACATTTTATAAAACCAACGTGATATAATCTAAGTAGTACAATATACATCAATAACAAGGGGGGTATTGTCATGAAATACTATGTAGATGTGAATGCCGAGAGGGATGGTGACGGCTCCAAGGAGAGGCCATTCAAACGTATCAACGATGCCGCAAAGATAGCGCTTCCGGGTGATGAAATATTGGTAGCACCGGGAATTTACCGGGAATATGTAGATCCGGTTAATTCCGGTACCGAAGATGCCCGTATCACTTATATCAGTATTGTACCTCTCGGTGCTGTGATTACCGGAGCAGAGCAGGTAAAAACTTGGAAGCATTACGAAGGAAATGTCTGGGTATGCAGGATCCCAAACAGCTTTTTCGGCGATTACAATCCCTATACTACCTTAGTATATGGAGACTGGTATTTTGCTACCCCAAATAAACATACCGGCTGCGTTTTCTTAAATGACAAGGCGATGTATGAAGCCACAACTTTAGAAGAGTGTATCAAAGGCGAAGTTTATGAGTGCAGTTGGGTACCGGAAGAATCAATTTATAAGTGGTATACCGAACAGGACCCGGATACCGATGAAACCATCATTTATGCCAATTTCCAGGGTCTGAATCCAAATGAGGAAAATGTAGAGATCACCGTGCGCCGCAGATGCTTTATGCCATCTAAAACAGGCGTCAACTATATTACGGTCCGAGGGTTCAAAATCGATAAAGCAGCCACCACCTGGGCACCGCCTGCAGCTTTCCAGGACGGCATGATCGGTCCTCACTGGAGCAAGGGCTGGATCATAGAAGACTGCGAGATTTCAAACAGCAAGTGTGCCGGCATTTCTCTGGGCAAATACTACGATCCCGACAACGACCATTATTTCACAAACAAGCATGTAAAAAGTCCTACGCAGATGGAGCGCGATGCGGTTTGCCGCGGCCAATATCACGGCTGGCTGAAAGAAAAAGTCGGCAGCCATATAATTCGCCGCTGCAACATCCACCATTGCGAACAGGGCGGCATTATTGGCCGAATGGGCGGTGCGTTCAGCATCATCGAAGACAACCATATCCATCATATAAACAATATGCAGGAGCTTGGTGGAGCAGAAATCGCCGGGATAAAGCTGCATGCGGCCATTGATGTGATCATACGCCGCAACCATATCCACCATTGCACAATGGGAATCTGGTGCGATTGGGAAGCTCAGGGCACGCGCATTACCCAGAACCTGCTTCATGATAACCAGCGACCGCCGTATGCAAAATGGCTTGAAGGCGGTATGAATTCACAGGATATATTTGTAGAAGTCAGCCACGGTCCAACACTGATCGATAACAATATCCTGCTCTCAGACGTCAGCCTTCGCTTTGCAACCCAAGGCGTGGCTTTGGTTCACAATCTCATCTGTGGCGCATTTACATCCGTTGGCGGTGGAACCGGCTGGCGCTATACACCATACCACATACCACACCGTACGGAAGTGATGGGCTTTATGACCATTCTTCACGGCGATAACCGTTTCTACAACAATATATTTATCCAGAAGTGGCCATCTGAAGACTATGTGATCCGTAATGATAATGATCCGCAACGGTCTTACCGTGAAAACAGGCAGGTCGGCACCCACGTTTTCGACGAGTACCCCACCTATGATGAATGGATTGCGCAGTTCGATTTTTCCAAGCGTCCGGATATGGGAGCTTTAGAGCCCGTCCATTTTGGTCATCTGCCGATCTGGAGTGAAGGAAATGCATACTTAAACGGAGCTAAACCATGGAAAAAAGAAGTGAACTACCTGTTGGTTGAAAAAGGTGATGAGGAAATTAAAGTCGAACTGGTAGAAAGGGACGGTCACTATTATCTGGTCACAAATATATTTGATTACATCAAGGATTTCAACGTTAGGATGATAAACACCCAGGTGCTCGGCAAAGCGTTCGAACCGGAACAATACTTTGAGAACCCGGATGGAACGCCGATACGATTTGACAGCGACTACTTTGGAAATCATCGCGGCCTTCAGGTCATCCCTGGTCCGTTTGCATCGCCTTCTAATGAGATTAAAGTATTATAATCATCGACACAAGCATTATATGTAATAAATAGTGGACGTCTCATCCCCGGCATATTAATGAAAAAGCTTTACCAATGCCGGAGGAAGACGTCCTTTTTTATCATCGTCCTTAACACCACTTACTCCACGTACAAAAGCTTAAGTAAATGTTTTCAAATGGAGGTTATACTATGCAATTATCGAATAGTGTCAAAGAAAATATTACTTCCCTGATACGGGCCAATGCCAAAAACATTTTTCAAAAATCCATTGTACAGATGAACGACTTTGTCAAAGAACCAAAAGCCAGTTTCAATATGATCTTTCGGTAATTCGGTTGTAGAAATATTTCGTATTACTTTTGCATCTATAGTAAAAATTCTATGTCTAAAAAGCGTCGATAATCCACGCTCTTGCATATTATAAGTAACAGTAAAATAAGCCATAATATACCCCCTCCAATCTGCTTTTTAATGTATTGTACCATTTTCAACTTATTTTCAAAATGAATCATTTAAACGTAAATTAATCCTTCCATTTATCATTATAGATTATGTTGATTAATTTTATTCGTAAGCGTCAAATAGAGCACACCTAAAAATTTGCAAGCAAATATGAGATAATCTCTCCGTAAAAATGATGGGGAGGGATTATCTATGACACATACGGAACGCAGGCAGCAATG
>JAMOAC010000142.1 GCA_023621975.1 Bacillota bacterium
CTTTTATTTTTATAAAGTACGCCTTGTCCGTTATATAAGATTTTACAACCTGGCTGTCTATCCTGAAATTGCAGTCTGTATATCCCCTCAATGTTATATTAAGCAGACTGCTGCCATAATCCTTATCACCCAAGACCTCAATAATCCTGTTGCTGACCTGTTCACCGCTGCAGCAGCCGTCCACATTGACATCAATCTCTTCATAAACTTTTCGGTTGAGCTTTATAAATTCCCAGTCAATTTTTGATTCAAAGCCTTCGTCCTTTGAAATTGAACCCACAATAACGCCGTGGTCGCCCAGCTCATCAAACCCGAGAGGTTCAGGGCTTCCCGGATAAAAAATATTACCCCGCACGCCTCGTGCTTCCATTCTGCCGTGAAAATGCCCCATGGCAATATAATCCATACCCAGTCTGTCAAGCTCTTCACTTGTAACCGGGTTATAGCTGTTGTCTCCTATATCCATGTCCAGTGTGCCATGGCAAAGAAGGATATTAATATCTGACTCAGTCTTTTCATTTAATATACGATGTATATCCGCATCTTTGAAATTATTGTCAAAGCCAATGCCATAAACCGCAGTATCAATATCCTCAAACCTGGTAAAGGTATTTTCCTCCGTCAATATATAAACATTGTCAGCCCAATTAAAATTCCTGTAATAAGAGTTTGCCGTATTCGGGTCATGGTTACCCGGTATGATAACCACCTTTGTTTCAGGAATTTCATTGAAACAGTCATTTACAAAACAAATGGTAGACTTACGCACATAATCATGTTCATAGAGGTCCCCGCTTATGAGAAGCAAATCAACCTTTTCGCTCCTGGCTTTTTCGATAACCCTTCTGAAGGTAAGCTTTAAATCCTGCCTACGTTCGGAAGATTTGTTCTCTTCCCCGCCAAGAGAAGTAAAAGGTGCATCCAGGTGGATATCGGCACAATGCAGGAATTTTACCTTTTTCATCTCCACCACACCTTTTTGGATTTACAGTTTTATGTTGTATATTATATTGTATCAGAAATGAATGAAGAATTGAAGAAATGGCCCTGCGGTTTTATTTTCCGGTTTCAAAAACAGCATAAGCTATTGCATAATCTTTGCAATGAGAAATGCTTATTGACATGTCCCTGCCGTTTATGCCGTGAAACAGTTTCTTTGCTTCATCAGACAATACTATATACGGCTTACCCTTTTCATCGTTTAATACTTCGATATCCTTCCATGAAACGTATTTGCCAATGCCTGTCCCAAATGCTTTTGAAACAGCCTCCTTAGCCGCAAACCTGGCGGCATAGCTTTCGTATTTCGTGGATTTCTTATTTTCGCAATATTCAATTTCCTTTTCGGTAAAGATCCTTCTTTTAAATGCTTCTCCTCCTTTTTCCAGAGAACGCCTTATCCTTTCAACTTCAACAATATCAACTCCGCAGCAAATGCCCATTACTACCCCCTGCTATGCATTGATCCTGGTTCTGCGCCTTTCTTCAAGGACATTGTCCAAAGCAGTAGCTTCATTAACAGCAGTTTCAAGTGTTTCCAACATTTCTTCAGTCTCTATGCTTGTCATTATTTGATGTTTGAACATATTCACAGTGCTTTCTATATAGTCAAGCTTGGTGCTTATCCTCTCAAGCTCAGCCTTTTCTTCCTTCAGGCGGTTTACTATCTTTTCATCCATTTCAATGAGCTTTTTAAGGTCTTCTGCAGCATTTGCATCCTGTACAAAATTGAGCTTACGCATATTCTTATTTATTCTTTCAATTACTTCGCTCACATCTATTTTGCTGAGCTCTCTGCACCTTATGCAGAAATTGGTGAGAAGCCTGATATAGCAAACAACCAGATTAAGCGTCTGCTCAACTATCTTCTCCTTGAGAAAACTTTTCTCACCTGTGAAAAAGGAGTTCACTATTGCATTCTTGTCATCAATAACCCTGGTCAGCTTCTGATTATAAGCTGCATTGGTATGCTTTCTTGCCTGAGCAGCAAGCTTCAGGCATTTATAATTGAGATCCTGAATGCGCTTTATTTTCTGCTTATGGCTGTACTCTTCA
Organism: Bacillota bacterium; assembly: GCA_023621975.1. The sequence continues at coordinate 2,056 of JAMOAC010000142.1, forward strand.
TGGAACTTTTTACTGGCAAGGCTCTGAATTACAGACAAAAGGTAAACCCCAAAAGCTGCAAGATGAGCCGTTAGTTCAGCATACGGCCACATACCTGATATTATACGGGCTACACCCAGTGCAATTAACAGAATCCCTATATTTCTGAACCTGGCTAAGGCACCTACAAACAACGCAGATTTTTTCATGGTTACCTCGCAAATTATAACTAAGCATAATATTTTGACATAATTCTATTAAAGCGTATTTAAACGTAATACTTGTGCGTAATACTTATTAACATAATACCTATCGGTCAACGTAAATAATGTAACACTTAGCATAAACACTAATTAATATAACATTAATACTTTAATATAGCATAAAATAATTTAATACCAATTAATAATATAACACATTGATGTAACACAAATTAACATAATACTATCTACCGCAATGCTAATTCAAACGTAATTTTTATGTTAATTCTTAGCCTTATTTTCTATCTTTTCCTTTACTTCAAAGCCTTCATTACCGCTCAGCATTGCCTCGGCTCTTGCCTTTGCCCTTTCCCTTGCTGAATTCATGTCAAGCCTTTTGAGCTTCATTTCTATATCCGTGTCATTCAAAGACTCAATGGCATTGGCCCTTGCCGTCTTCCTGTTAACAATCTCCCTTGCCCTTTCCATACTTTCATTAAGGCTTCCGATCTTACTGCTTTTGGAAGTATACTGTGCATTGACGGAATTTATATTTTCCCTGAGAGCGGCCATCTTTGCCTGTGATTTAAGCGTCTTCAGCTCATTGAGCTTAGCATTCATCTCGGACTCAAATATCTTATAATCTTCACGTATTCTTGCGACTTCTTCCATAGCCTTTTCATAAGTAGCCTTATGGGCCTCATACGTGTTCTGGTATTCCTCCTCCTGAATAAGGAGTTCAACCAGCAAATCTTTGTCACCCTGTTTCCTTGCGGCTTCTACCCTTTCCCTGATTGCATTGAGATTCTTTTCGGCATTTTTCATCTCTATTTTAATCAGTTCTGCATTTGTCTGTATTTCTATTATTTGCTGCTCTGCCTCTTTTCTTGCCTTCTCAATTCTGTTTTTTATGTCTTCAAAAAGGACATCGGGATTTTTTTCTTCTATCCTTCCTACAAATAAACCGAAAAATCCGCGAATTAATGATCCAATCCTGCTAAAAAGACCCATTACAACAGCCTCCTATTTAATATTTTAAAACCTTTCGCCAAGCAATGAGATAACGCTCTCATAACTTTGCTGCCGAAATACCGGTACGGTTAGTCAATTTAACTTATTTTATATGAATAATATAATAAATAAAGTCTATTGTAAAGTCATAATGGCATAATATTGCCGTAGACACATTTTCCGGTCTTACCCGTTTAAATCCTGCCTGGAAAAGGTATTTCCGCACAAATCCTTATACCTGTCCGGCAGTAAATCCTTATCATCGCATTCTTCTATTGCAAGCATGGTCATAAACTGCACCTGCTGGGTACTCGGCCTGCACCTGTCAATGGCTTCTTCAAGTATTTCGGCTGTCAGTACGGTTCCCTCCGTATCGTCTTCGTTTGCCAGTTCGTATGCCTTTCTGACTACTATTTCAATTTCAGCGCCTGTGTAGTTTTCCGTCTTTTCGGCAAAAGGCATGAAATCAGTTATATCTGTCTCAAAGCCATATTTATTAATCATTATCCTGAATATTTCAGCTCTTTCCTCCAATTCAGGCAAAAGTATCGGTATTTTTTTATCAAACCTGCCTGCCCTTTTCAATGCCGGGTCAAGTAAATCAGGCCTGTTTGTAGCGGCGATAAAAATCACTTTTCCTCTATTATTTGTATTACCGGTAAACTGTAAAAATTCACTGAAAATATTACGGCTTACGCCACTGTCCCCGCTGTCGCCTCTTCTGAATGTTGTGTCTATCTCATCTACGAACACTATTACCGGCTGCTGCGACTGTGCTCCCAGGAGGCACTTTTTGAAATTTTTCTCGCTTTCGCCCACGTATTGCCCCAGTATCCTGGCCATGTCTATTTTTACGCAGTTAAATCCGCTTGCCTTGGCGAGGGCTTTGACAAGAAGGGTTTTCCCCGTACCCGAAGGACCACACAGCAGTATTCCCATGGGTACTCTTCTTAAATCGCCCTTCTTTATGGGCTCTACAACATTTTTCAACAGATAGTTTTTAGCCTTATCCATGCCTCCTATATCTTCAAAGCCAACT
>JAMOAC010000455.1 GCA_023621975.1 Bacillota bacterium
AACTTTAATGTTATCTCCGTATTTATCGGGTTCACTCAGGACAATTGGCTGGTAAACAGTCTTTCTGCCTGCGTTTTCGTTACTGCTATCGTTATTGTCTGTATTACCGTTGCTGTCATTGCCTCTCTGGTTGTCATTATCGCTTTCATCGTTATTTTTGTTATCATCTTCAATTGAAATGTCAAATACTATATCAACCGCAGTTCCTTCCTCTACAGTTGCCCCCGGTTTGGGAAATTGATCAATAACCTTATCAACCGCACTGCTCACATTTTCCGGCGTTACCTTTCCTATTTTAAGCTTTGCATTATATAACTCATTTTGCACCTGATTGTATGTCTTCCCGATTAAATTCGGGACTTCCACCATTTCAAGCTTCGGCCCTATACTCTTTACTATTGTAACAACGGTATCCGGCCTTACGCCACCGTCTTCAGGACCGGGTTCGGTTCGAATAACAAGCCCGGTAGCTACGGTATCGCTATACTCTTCCACAACATTTGTTTTCAACTTCAGTTCATTTTCGATGTATGCTTCGGCTTTTCTGTAATCTTCGTTTCTAAAGTCGGGAATCTCTATAAGATGAGGACCCTTGCTTACATCAAAAACAACCTTGTTCGCTCCGCCTACTTTGAATTCAGTGCCGGGCGGAGTATCCTGATTTACTATTATGCCTTCGCCATACTCATCACTGAACACAGGGTTCTCTTCTGCAATTATATTGTACTTTGCCAATTCGGCCTTAACGTCTTCAAACCTTTTACCTACATAATCTTCCAGTACAAATTCATTTTCCTGTAAAGCAGGTGCGACGTTTTTGACAATTAAAACAATAAAAACAAGCATTATAACAACAGAAGTTGCTACCGCAAGCCATGTAGCAATCCTGTCTTTTTTCGAACTCTTTTTTTCCGAATTATTATTGTCTTTTATGTGCATTTCCTCCTTTTCGCGCAGCAGCCTTTTATCGCTAAGGCTGTTTATTCTTACTGTAGGACTGTCATCTTCAGCATAATAATTTATAAACCTGGCTTCAGGCTCAATCAATACATGGTTAAGGTCGGACAACATCTCTGAAGCTGATTGATACCTGCTGTTTTGTTCCTTTTTGATAGCCTTCATAATTATGTCATTAACCCCGCGGGGTATTTTAGGATTAATCTCAATCGGTTGTACTGCATTGCTTTGAATATGCTTTAAAGCAATGGCAACAGGAGTATCACCGTTAAAAGGCGTCTTGCCTGTAACCATTTCATACATGACTATACCAAGGGAATACAGGTCGGATTTTTCGTCCACATATCCTCCCCTTGCCTGCTCCGGTGAAAAATAATGAACAGAACCTATGGTATTTCCAACCATTGTAATCGTAGATGATGACGCAGCTTTTGCTATGCCAAAATCAGTAACTTTTGCAATACCGTCTTTTGTAAGGAGAATATTATGCGGCTTAATATCCCTGTGCACTATATGGTTCCTGTGAGCCTGTTCAAGTGCTGAACATATCTGTATTGCAATATCTATGGCTTTTCTCCAGGGAAGAGTGCCTTTTTGCATTATATATTCCTTCAATGTAATTCCGTCTATATACTCCATTACAATATAATGTATTCCGTTCTCATTTCCAACGTCGTATATCGATACTATATTGGGATGAGACAGGCTTGCTGCAGCCTGTGCCTCCGCCTGAAACCTTTTTACAAACTCCTCGTCGCTTGTAAACTCGGGTCTTAATATTTTTACGGCTACATATCTATTTAAAAGCATACACCTGGCTTTGTAAACAATAGCCATTCCACCGCCGCCAATTTTCTCTATTAGCTCATATCTGCCTCCAAGAACCTGCACTTCCATATAAACACCTCGATTCAAACATTCCACGGGTTTAACATTATTTCAGGATAACTAATTCTTTATCACAATGACTGTAATATTATCCTCTCCGCCATTTTCATTTGCTTTCCTTACAAGAACATCACAAGCAGTCTCCGGGCTATCGGCGCTTAAAACAATATCCTTAATCTCATTTTCACTCAGCATGTTAGTCAATCCGTCGGTACACAGCACAAAATAATCCCCGTTTTTTATTTCACATACATATGTATCTACAACAATTTCATCAAAGCAACCAAGTGCTCTTGTTATTATGTTTTTTTGAGGGTGATTTTCTGCTTCTTCCCTTGTAAGTGTTCCATTCTGCACTAATTCTTCAATGTAAGAATGGTCAGTTGTAATACGTTTCATTTCCCCATCTCTTATAAGGTACAACCTGCTGTCTCCGACATGCCCGATATATAAATTATCAGCCCAAACTGATGCTACTATAACAGTAGTACCCATTCCATAATTTTCTATTCGTTCTTTGCTGACATTGATTACTTCTTTGTTAGCGTTTTCAATGATTTGTTTTATAAATAAGGTTATATCCTCGTTTGCAACCTTTTTTTCAGGAAATTCAAGCACGGATTTACTTATAAAATCAACCGCTGTCTTGCTGGCTATTTCCCCGGAGTTATGGCCTCCCATTCCGTCAGCTATTATAAAGGTTGTAGGTATGTCATTATACCCGGCAATAATGTTATAGCTGTCCTCATTTTTTTCTCTTACCATTCCTTTGTCACATCTTGCCGCAAATTTCATATATTTATCACCCCTAGGAGATCCTTTTACATTATACTCCTTCGAAGCTGTCCACATGCGGCATTTATATCACTTCCCAGCTCCCGCCTTATAGTTGTTTCTATTCCGTGATGTTCAAGGATCTCCTGAAATTTCTTTATTCGTTCTTTGTCACTTTGCCTGTATTCTACGTCTTTCACAGCATTTACAGGTATAAGATTAACATGGCACAGCATACCTTTTATTCTGCGTGCCAGTTCCAATGCATTTTCCGTGGAGTCATTCACTCCGGAAATCATAGCATACTCAAATGTAATCCTTCTCTTCGTTTTCATAATATATATCTTACATGCTTCAATCAATTTGTCAATAGAATACCTTTTGTTGACAGGCATGAGCATGCTTCGTATTTCATCATTTGGGGCATGCAGTGAAACTGAAAGAGTAATGGGCATGCCCTCTTCTGCAAGCCTTAATATTTCAGGAACCAGACCGCATGTAGACACCGTAATGTGACGGTATCCGATATTCAGACCTTTATCACTGTTTACAAGCTTCAAAAACTTTATAACGTTATCATAATTGTCCAATGGTTCACCTATACCCATTATGACAACATTTCCAATTCTCACATTCTCAATATTCTGTATTGTAATGATCTGATCCAGCATTTCTCCGCACGTGAGATTCCTCTCACATCCCAGCCCGGTTGAAGCGCAGAATCTGCAACCCATTCTGCACCCAACCTGGGAAGATATGCAGGCCGTATATCCGTGTTTGTAATGCATCAGCACACTCTCTATGGTGTTCCCGTCCCCCAGCCTGAAAACATACTTAACAGTGCCGTCTGTTTTTGATACCAGCCTTTTATGCGTTTCCAATTTCCCAATATAAAATTTTTCCCTTAGCTTTTCACGCAGGTCTTTTGATAAATTGGTCATTTCATCAAAGTCCTTTTTACCTTTGGCCAGCCATTGAAAAATCTGCAATGCCCTGTATTTCTCAACATTCAATTCCACCAGGTGTTTTTCAATTTCATCTATAGACAGATCCATAAGATTTATCTTATTTCCCATCATGTTATCTCCTTCTTACCATTCTGGCAATAAAAAAACCGTCCACATCATCTACGTTGGGATAAAGCTGGACAAAGCCTTTTGAAGCATCATCCCTTATCAGGCCGGCAGGTAACAGCTCTGTAATGCTTTGCAATTCAAAATCCCTTTTACTGTTTACAAATTCTTGAACAATATCCTGGTTTTCCTCCGGCATTATCGTACAAGTGCTGTACACAAGTACTCCGCCGGGCTTAACGTATTCTGACGCTACTTCAAGTATTGTTTTTTGCAAATTGATTATTTCCCCGATGTCTTTTTCATGCCTCTCCCATTTTATGTCAGGCTTCCGCCTGATAATTCCAAGCCCCGTACATGGAGCATCTACCAGTACCCTGTCGGCTTTCATAACATATTTTTCGTCAAGCTTGGTAGCGTCAAAGGGCTCGGTTTTGATACAGCTTATGGAAAGCCTTTTCACAGCATCATCAATAAGTTTTATCTTATGCTGGTGAATATCCCTTGCTATTACTGTACCCGAATCATTCATCAGCTGTGCAATATGCGTAGCTTTGCCTCCCGGAGCACTGCAAACGTCCA
>JAMOAC010000394.1 GCA_023621975.1 Bacillota bacterium
TTCACTCGGGATTCTGTCACCGCTTTTTAAAGCCTTGCTGTTTATCTTGTCAATGACATAATCTATTATCTTTTTGTATTTAGGATAATACGCCATAAAGCCTTTCCCCGTTATAAATTATTACTTTTTTACTATTGTTCTCTATTTATTATATTTATTGCCTCTGTATTAAGGCAATAGAAAATTTAATATGTTTTGTATGATTGAGCACCATTGGAATGCTGAACATAATTAATTTCGGTGTCTTATGTATTTAAAATATTTGGAATATTTGAAATAATTGAAATAAATTAAAATAGTTAAAAAATATTAAAATTTATAATGTATTTGGTACCATCAAATACTATAAAATAATATTTTATGAATAATTATGCCTGGCAAATTAATTATACTATATTTACATACTTAGTATATAAATATATAATATTTACATGGAACATATATCATTTGGGCAATTTATATTTAATTTGCACAGCAATAAGAATTGCAACTTAAATAGCAGTTAAGACAGCAATTAATTAAGCAATTAAACAGCAAATTATAAAGCATTTAAGCAGAATTTTATAAAGCATTTAAACAGAAGTTTATCAAGCATTTAAACAGAAGTTTATCAAGCATTTAAACCGCAATTTATATAGCATCTATAATAACACTTAAATAAAGCGGAGGTAGGAAATGGCACCAGGCATTAAAAAGATTTATTATCTTGCAAGCACTCACTGGGATCGCGAATGGCACAAGACATTTCAAGGTTTTCGCTTTGTTCTCGTAAACAGGATCAATGAAATAATTGATGTACTGGAGAAGGATCCGTCTTTTAAAACATTTACATTGGATGGCCAGACAATAGTATTGGATGACTATTGTGAGATTGAACCTGATAATAAAGAAAAACTGATGAAACTTATAAAAGACGGACGCATTGTGGTGGGGCCATGGTATACTATGCCGGATGAGTTCCTGGTATCAGGGGAAAGCCTCATTCGCAACCTGATAATAGGGCATAACCTCGCAAAGGCTTATGGCGGCCGTGCCATGAAATACGGGTACATATGTGACATATTCGGGCATATTGCACAGATGCCCCAGATTTTTAAAGGTTTTAACATTAACGGGGCTTTGCTTGGAAGAGGGACAAATTACCATAATTGCCCCGCACATTTCATATGGGAATCTCCTGACGGAAGCAGGTGCATTACCTTCAAGGTGCCTGAGGAATTGGGATACGGTACCTTCTGGGGTGATGTATATGAACCCTACGAGTCTGGAAAAGACCCGGACAAGGAAAACATAATCAAGAGGGCTTGTGCTTACGTTGATAAGGAAATCAAACGTTCTGATGTGCCGTATGTTGTTTTAATGGATGGAATGGATCATGCAAGAATTCATGAGCTGGCACCATGGGTGGCTTCGAGATTGTCCGAAATATACGGATGCCCTGTGGTATTTGACAACATGGAGAATCTTGTAAAGGAATTGAGTGACTATGTTGACATAATGCCTGTCAAAAAAGGGGAACTGAACGAGACCGCAAAGATGCCGAGCAACCATAATATGCTGATCACAAATACTTTATCCAGCAGATATGACCTCAAAAAAGAGAACGATACCTGCCAGGCCCTGCTTGAGAAATGGATGCTTCCCATGGCGGCAGTAGGGGAGCTAACAGGTTTTCGTGTCCAGAAGGCATATACGGATATTGCTTACAGGTACCTTGTTAAATGCCATGCCCATGATTCAATATGCGGATGTTCAATAGACGCGGTGCACAAAGACATGCACTATCGCTTCCGCCAGGTTAAAAATATTGGAAATGAAGTTGTAAAAGCAGTCATAAGCCACCTAGTCAAGGATACGTCAGACGATGAATCCTCGGATGCACGTCTGCTTACGGTGTTTAACCCGTTGCCCTATCCGCGGCATGAGACAATCACTGTCACGATTGATTTTAACCAGGACTTCAGGTCGAAGTTCAAGGAAATGTCAGGAAATGAAATTAAAAACGGATTCAAGATCATCGATGAGAAAGGGGGAGAAATACCTTACAATCTTGTAAATATCTCATATAACAGCTTTACGGAAAGGCCGGGAAGGTTTTCAAGGTATGAGGCTGACCTTTATACGATTTCATTTACGGCAGATCTTTCGCCAATGGGCATGACCCAGTATCTGATTATGCCTTATGAAAAGCCGATACGTTATTTGGATGAGATGTCAACTTCTGACACTTCATGCGAGAATGAATGTATCCGCCTTAATATAAATCCAGACGGTACAATAAACATCCTCGATAAGGAGACAGGAAAAGAGTACAAAAATTTACTAAGCTACATAGATAACGGTGAAATTGGCGACGGCTGGCTCCATATAACTCCGGTGAATGACAGGGCTGTCAGCAGCTCAGGCAGCTGCTGTGCGATTGAAAAAATTGATGATGGGCCTGCTTCCTGCACATTCCGTGTAACAAACTATATGAAGGTACCTAAAAAAATTATACAGGGCTTGCACGGAAACTACCGATCTGATGAGACGGTTGAATTGAGAATCGCGTCTGAAATTACATTATCTGCTGCAAACAGATGGGTAGATGTCAGGACAATTGTGAACAACACTGCTTTGGACCACAGGCTCAGGCTTAAACTGCCTACAGGAATTGACACGAACGAGTATTATGTGAACCAGGCTTTATATTTTACAAAAAGGAAAACAGGATTTAACCGTGATACGGGCGATTGGAAGGAGCCTGACCTTCCGGAAAAATCATTTGAAAGTATAGTTATGAAAAGGGATAAAGACGGTGATGGGCTTGCGTTTATATCAGAAGCGGGACTTCACGAATGCGCTGCGTTGGATGATAAGAATGGGACTATATTGATTACCCTTCTGCGTTCTTTTTCAAAGACAGTTCTGACAGATGGCGAGCATGACGGGCAGCTTCAGCAATTATTGGAGTACAGGTATCGCCTGGTTCCTGTAAAATCATCAGACAACTTTGCAGACATGATACGCATTAAGGATTGCCTGCAAGCTGGAATAATGGCGATGTCAAGGAGAGTGCAAACCACAGGCTTAACTCTTGAGAGAACAAGCGCGTTTTCATTAACAGGAGATAATGTAGTCCTGTCACTGATAAAGAGGCCTGAGGACCAGGAGGACGGCAGTGTTATTGTCCGGGTATCAAACTACAGTGATAGCGTTTCAACAGCCTCACTCCGCTGTATGTATCCCATTGAGAAGGCATATGTGACCAACTTGCTTGAGGAAAATTTGACGGCGGCAGTTTTTGACGCAGACACATTAAAGATTAAACTTAAGCCCTGGGAAATCAAGACCTATCGCATTAAATTCAAATACCGGTGATTAAGGGGTTTTTGAAAGTGAGAAAAGTGCACAAGTATGACATTGTCAAGGATTATATTAAAGCAAAAATAAAAAACAGGGAAATCCTTCCAGGTGAAAAGATACCCGGCGAAAGCGAGATATCCGATATTCTTGGCGTTAGCAGTACTACTGTAAAAAGAGCCATGTCGGAATTGGTCAGGGAAGGGCTTATTTACCGAAAAAGGGGGAAGGGCAGTTATATAAAGGACATTCAGGAATCGCAGCGCCCTTCAACAAGGAACCTGGTGGTATTTCTGTTATCAACCAGGAATGTTCATGACAGTTCGTTCACAAAAATTATATTTGGCATGCAGCGCTTTCTCGCTTCGGAAGGTTGTTCCCTGATTGTTGAGAACCCAAAGGACCCTCAGGAAGAGCTTAAGGTAATTAAAAAGCATATTAATGACAATGTTGTCGGATTTGTCATTTTTTCAAATGACCCGCAGCAATCAATTGACAATTATATTTATTTAACAAGTATGGACGTGCCTTTTGTACTTTTGGACAGAGGAGTTAAATATTATCCAACGAATTTTGTAGCATGCAACAACCATGACGGTGCCTTTTCAGCAGTAGAGTATTTAATAAAACTAAAGCACAGGAAAATTGGCTTTGTAGCAGACAGGTTTTATCTCAGTTCGGAGAAAGAAAGGTTTGACGGGTATTGTGATGCGCTGCGGTTTGCTTCATTGGAAATTGATGATGATCTGCTGTTTTTGGATGAAACGGTTGATTACGAACGCTTGGAGGCACAAATAAGAAATAGGAAAATAACCGCTTTGTTTGCGGTGAATGACCTGAAAGCACTTGAACTTGTAAATACACTTTCCGACAGGGGTATAAAAATCCCCGGGGATGTATCCGTAATAGGCTTTGATGATTACGAAAG
>JAMOAC010000010.1 GCA_023621975.1 Bacillota bacterium
GTGCACTTGAACATATGTGCATCAATAAAGACGGCCCACTTTGCTATTGCGGAAACCGCGGTTGTTTGGAAACATATTGTTCCGCTAACACTATTGAAAATGCATCCGGAATGGATATCCAGACATTCTTTGATAAACTGAGAAAAGGCGTAAACAGTTGCGTTCAAATTTGGCAGGATTATCTTGACAAACTGGCATTTGCCATACGCAACTTAAGCATTATAATAGACGGACATATAATTATAAGCGGTTATTTGGCTCCGTTTTTTACTGAAGATGACATTTCCTACATTTTACGGGCGGCAAATTCTCCCCCATTCCCCATTGAGCGGAGTCAAATCCTTGTTGGGACATATGGACAGTATACTCCTGCTGCCGGAGCTGCCCTATATTACCTGGACGAATTTTTGCAAACCGTTTGATGACGAATTTCTTCAGACTGTTTGATACAGAATCTACTTACATTTGAATAAACCGTAACGAGCTACATGACATTAAGGCTCTATAATAAAGGTTTAAGCTTCTATAATAAATGTTCTATAAAAAAGGTTCTATAATAATTGTCGAGTTAGCTACAAATACCCGGCATTCATTATAGAACCTTTGTTTTTCAGTTAACAACAGCATAAACCAGTAAAGCTAAACCAGCGAAAAATCTAAAACTACGTCTCCATAATTATGCTATATCTCCATAATAATAGGCAGTATCATCGGCCTTCTCTTTGTCCGTTCATACAAATAGTCCCTGAGCTCATCTTTTATTATGCTCTTCTTGTATGCCCAATCTCTTCTCTTTGATTCATCACACTTGGCAAGGGCTGTTTTTGTTATCTCCCTTACCTCTTCCATAAGGTGTTCCGATTCCCTTACATAAACAAACCCGCGTGATATTACGTCAGGGCCGGCTATCAACGCGCCTGTCTCCTTATCGATGGTTATTACCACAACAATAAGGCCATCCTGCGAAAGATGCTTCCTGTCCCTGAGCACAATATTTCCCACATCTCCTACGCCAAGCCCGTCCACAAGCACCCTGCCTGCCGTTACGCTGCCGGTTATCTTTGCGGAGTTGGAGGTAAGCTCAAGAACATTGCCGTTCTCCATGATAAAAATATTTTTCTCAGGCATTCCAAGCTTTCGTGCAAGATTTGCGTGCTGCTTAAGATGCCTGTATTCGCCGTGCACTGGAATAAAGAATTTAGGGTTAATCAGTTTGTGTACAAGTTTAAGCTCCTCCTGGCAGGCATGTCCCGATACATGGATGTCCGCCAGTGACTCGTAAATTACATTCGCTCCCTTTTTGAACAGTTCATTAATTACTTTGAACACCAATTTTTCATTTCCGGGTATAGGGCTTGCCGAGATTATAACAAGATCACCTTCAACTATTTCCACCTTTCTATGGTCGGAAGCAGCTATTCTGGCAAGAGCGGACATGGGCTCTCCCTGGCTTCCTGTTGTAACAATGACAATTTCATTAGGCTTGTACCTGTCGATATGGTCTAAATCTATCAGAACACCTTCAGGTACATTCAGATAGCCCAATTCCCTGGAAACATTTGCCACATTAATCATGCTTCTTCCGCACATTGCCACTTTTCTGTTAAACTTAACGGACGCATCGATAATTTGCTGCAGCCTGTGCACATTCGAGGCAAAAGTAGCTACCAAAATTCTTCCTTCACAATTCATGAAAATTTCTTCAAATGCTTCGCCCACCGTTCTTTCGGACATAGTATATCCGGGACGTTCTACATTTGTGCTGTCACACATGAGCAGCAGTACGCCTTTTTTCCCCAGCTCAGCCAGTCTTGCCAGGTCCATAGGTTCTCCTTCAATAGGTGTGTAATCAATCTTAAAATCCGAGGTATGGACAACAATTCCAACCGGAGTATGTACGGCAAGAGAAACTGAGTCTGCTATACTGTGGGTAGAATGTATAAATTCCACCTTAAAAACTCCCAATTCAATTGTCTGCCTTGGTCTTACAACCCTCAGGTCACAATTTGACTGCATTTTGTGCTCTTCAAGCTTGGTTTCAAGTAACCCTAATGTAAGCTTGGTACCGTACACCGGAACATTTAAATCTTTTAAGACATAGGGCAATGCACCGATATGGTCTTCATGACCATGTGTCAGCACTATGCCTCTTACCTTTTCCCTGTTTTTTATAAGGTAAGTTACATCGGGTATTACTGAGTCAATACCAAGCATTTCATCTTCCGGAAATGCAAGACCGCAATCAACTACAAAGATATCATCGCCATATTCGAAAACAGTAATGTTTTTTCCTATCTCTTGTAAACCGCCAAGTGGAATAATCTTTAGTTTCTTTTTGCCCTTTGCCACGATTTAACCTCCGTATCATTAATAACTTAATTATTATAGCATATTAATGCCTTCTATTACAAAATATTTCTGCGTTTTACAGTTGACCCCAACCTGTTTTGTATGATTCCATCAATCTGCTGTAAATTTATTCCATATTTAGGATATAGTATTCCCTTGCAAAATTCATTAAAGTTGTATGTACCCTGTTTTATTACTCACATCTTGGACAGCATGGGCGGTTGAGACCAGAGCACTTATTTTAGTTTGCAACTTTTCTGTCATATTTATGTAATTAAATAATTCATAGTGGAGTGGAGTTCAGCGCTATTGCAAATCCGAGGCATGTATCAGGTGAATTCCATGATAGATATATTCAAGCACTTGACGTAAAATCAAAAAATGATTATTAAAAATGTTACTACGTGATTTAACGCAGTTATTATTAAAAATTTTAAAAAATAGTTCATCATCCTTATTGACATAGGTCCATGGTACTACTATAATAATAATTACTTGATTAAATTGTTAACAAAAAAATTATATGTCACGGCTCTCTTTTGTTTACCCGGATAATAAACAAAAGTTAAGAACAGAGTTTCCAGCACAGGAAACTCTGTTCTTTTTAATTATTTATAAATGTAATTCTTCTAACAGTGTATTTTGCTGGAATGCACAACAGTGAAAATAAGATCGCATGACCCTTACCTTTTTCTGAATTAATTTATTAGAATTACTCTTCAGTATTAATTTTCTCAGTATTAATTTTCAGTACTATTTAAGGACTATTTTTATCACTTCTTAGTATAACAGAATTACTGCAAATAGGACCAAAGGCTCATTGCCGATGTTTTCAATAGCATGAGAGGCACCTCCGCCTGTCAGGATACCGTCTCCTGCCTTTACCTCCTTTTCGGCTCCGTTATCATTGACAAGTCCCCTGCCGCTTATTACATAGAAAATTTCTTCTTCGTCCATATGCGGATGAAGGCCTATGGAACAACCGGGGTTGATCGTTAACCTGGCACAGAGCCTTGCTTTTCCCCTCAATTCATCCTTTTGAAATATATGAGTTATTTCAACACTACCTTTGCCGCCACGCATTTGTTCCTTTATTTCTCTGACCATTTCCTCAGCTCTCTTTACCATAAACACCCCTCCTAATGTTTATTGTACTTAACAGTATTATAATCCATTATAATTAATTGCGCACTTATTTTAATTGTGATAAAATATAATTTGTTTATGTATACCATGTGTACTACAATTAAATTTAATAATAAACATTATTTAACTTATTATTTCCATCGGTATTAACAATTTATATTACACGAATTTTATAGAAAAAATAAAACCTTTATATCTATGAAGGGTGATTTCTTTGTATAACGGCAAAAACCGTTTCTTTTTCAGAAACATGAGTCTTAGAACAAAACTTCTTACTTCATATATTTTGCTGATAGTGCTTCCTTTACTGATTCTTAGCTTTACTCTATATTATTATTTTTCCGACACAATTTATAAAAAAGTCGTTTTAAGTGTTCAAAAAAACAATGAACAAATAATCAAGAATATTGACACTTTCCTGATGTCACTGGCAGCAATATCGGAATTCCCTTATCATGACATGGAACTGAAAAAAATTTTGCGAAAGGACTACAGTAAATACAGTAACAGCCTTAAAGAAATGCTTGATGATGTAGAAAAAGCAAACTCAATCCTTTACAGCAACATATTTCGTTTGAACAGTCTGATCGGTTCGGTCACACTAATTCCTAACAACATGAATTACGTATTTAATGTCAGTGTAATCCCTTCTTATACTGTTGCTTACCCGGATAAAACAAAAGAATGGTTTGAAAAAATCATAAAAGGTGATGGCAGAGAAGTTATATTTGGAATACACAAGGATTTTCTCCAAAAGGAAGACG
>JAMOAC010000005.1 GCA_023621975.1 Bacillota bacterium
GATGATCCAATTGATGTAGTTTCAAAAGTTGGAGGTTTTGATATTGCAGCTATGGCAGGAGTGTATATCGGAGCTGCTTACTATAAGCTGCCGGTGGTTATAGATGGGTTTATTTCGGCTGTAGCTGCCCTTGTAGCTTATAAACTAGCAAATCTTACTGTTGAATATATGATACCTTCCCACGCGTCCTATGAGCCAGGTTACGCATATGCCGTAAAAGAACTTGGCCTTGAACCGGTACTCATGCTGAATATGCGTCTTGGAGAAGGAAGCGGCTGTCCTGTTATGTTCATGATAGTTGATGCTGCATGTGCGATAATCCGCAATATGGGAACCTTTGCCGAAGCCGCAATAGATGAAAAGTACCTGGAGAATATAAAGGGAGAAGATAGCTTTATGATAGGTAAAACTTAAAGCTAAAATATGAACTGATCTATCTAAAAAACCTTTTTGATTTTTGAAAAACATTAAAACGATTACAAAGACAAGGAAAAATAAGCAGAGAAGGAAAACAAATAGAGGAGAAAAAAATAATCCTGAGGCTCCTTTTGAAGAAGAGCATGACATGTATATATAAAAAAATAAATAGAGCAAAGATTTCAAATACAGAGGAGTGGTATATTGAGAATTTTAATATCTGGCGGTTGCAAAAACGGGAAATCATATTTTGCACAGAAGTTGGCACGGGAACAATCAAAAGGCAGGATGTATTACCTGGCTACTATGCGCCCGTATGATGACGAAGATTATGAAAGAATCCAACGGCACAGAAAAGAACGTCACGGCTGGGGTTTTATAACCATTGAACAGCCTGTTGATATTCTACAATGCTTGAACATTTGCGATAAGCAATGTCGTTAATCTGAATGCACCGAAAAAGATTGCTGAAGACTTAACAAGTTTATGTAAACAGATAAATAATATAGTTATTGTTTCTGATTACATCTATTCCGATGCAATACTGTATGAGGATTTGACCGAAGCTTACCGCAAAGGACTTGCATTCATTGACAGGAAGCTGGCTGCAATATGTGATGTTGTGCTGGAAGTAGCGTTTGGCAGCATTGTTATACATAAAGGCAGGGAGGTGTTCATGCCTTTTTATGAAAAGATACTTTAAAGGATTTTTCATGTCCTGGGGTATGTTTTGCGCTATACCAATTCCGCATAAAGACTGGGATGAAAGCTGTACAAATCTGATTATTCCGTTTTTCCCTGTTGTCGGGCTATTTATAGGGTTGCTGTGGTATGGAAGCTCAATACTTTTGCATTTGGCAGGTTTGAGAACGATGATGCTTTCGGCTTTTTTGATGCTTTTCCCTTATGTCATAACAGGCTTTTTACATGTTGACGGTTTTATGGATACAAGTGATGCAATTCTATCATACCGTCCTCTCGAGGAAAAGCTTAAGATATTGAAAGATCCACATACAGGAGCTTTTGCAGTTGTTTCTGTTTTAGCCTTGTTTGTTATATGTTTTGCCTGTGCATATGAAATTGCTTCAGACACTGCTTTAGACATTGGAAAACTCCGTTTTCTTGTGTTAATGCCTGTAATATCAAGGAGCCTTACCGGATTAGCTTTGCTTTCATTAAAAGTTATACCCCAAAGCGGTTACGGTTCATATTTTAAGAAGAATACAAAAACAGTCCATAATATAAGTCTGGTTTTGACGGGATTCTCCGCAGTAGCAGCAATGTGCTTCTTGTCCGTAGGTAGAGGGTTGATTGTTGCTACAGCAATGATTTCCGGATTCTTTCTTTCCATTTTGTGGGCATACAGGCAGCTTGGCGGTATTTCAGGTGATATATCAGGTTATGCTCTTACAGTTTCGGAAGCTTGCGGGCTTATTGCACTGGCACTGATTTAAAGATTGATTCACTGATTTAAAGATTGATTTACAGGAGGTATGATAATGGTACTGGTTTTTGGTGGAGCTTACCAGGGAAAACTGGAGTATGTGATACAGAATTATAAGATACGGGAAATCGAGATTTTTTACTGCGATAATTGTAAGGAAATAGATTTTTCCAGGAAGGTTATTTATGGTCTTGAAAAACTTATTTTGAACATTCTAAAAGATCTAAAAGATGAAGCCGACCCGATAGAGTATATAAGCAAAAACCTTGATAAAATGATGGATAAAATAATTATCTGCACAGATATTTCTTGCGGAATTGTTCCTACAGATCCGCTTTTGAGGCAGTGGAGAGAAGCTGTAGGACGCTGCATGGCCTTACTTTCACAAAGAGCCGAAAGAGTCATCCGCGTTTTTTGCGGTATAGGGACGGTATTAAAATGAACGCGAAAATCCACATTATCCGCCATGGGAGAACTTTTGCCAATGAAAAAAGCCTCTACTGCGGTAGTACGGATATTCCATTATCGGAAAGCGGAGCAAAAGAAATTTTAGACTTCAAAAGTAAGGGAGTTTATCCTAAGGCAGAATTATTTATAACAAGCGGGATGAAAAGGACAATTGAAACTCTCAAGCTGATATATGGAGATGTAGATTTTATTACTATAAAAGGTCTTAGAGAATATGATTTTGGAGATTTTGAAATGCAAGGTTATAATGAGTTGAAGGACAGGCCTGACTATCAGGAGTGGATAACCGATGAAGAGGGTAATGTACGCTGCCCGGGCGGAGAAAGTAAAAATGAATTTTATAAAAGAGTTGATCAAAGCATTCAGAAAATACTTAAAGAAATATTTAAACGAGATACAGGTTCTGCAATGGTTATCTGCCATGGAGGTGTTATCGCGGTTATAATGGACAGGTTGTTTCCAAATAAGAGAAACTTCTATGAATGGCAGCCTAAATATGGACTAGGATATACTTTGGAATATTCTAACGGTGAGTTTAAAGGATATAAAAACATAGAACCGACATCAATAGAACCAACATCAGAAGAAACGACATCAAAACACGAAAATATATGAATAAAGGAGTGCTTTTAAAATATGAAGAATAGAATTATATCACTAAAAACAATAATAGCGGTATTACTTGTAAGTATAATGATAATACTTTCATTTTCAGCTTGTTTAAAATCAGCTGATAAAACAAATAATGGAGCGGAACAAAATAGCAGATTGGAACAAAGTGAAAAGGTGTCCGGAGCTGAACTCCGGAAAGAAGCATCTTCGGATGCTCAAGAGGAAGAATTACCAACAAAAGATCCCCAAGGAAATGATATTAAAATTCCTGAAAACATAAACGCAATAGCGGCTATGGCGCCGGCAATAGTTGAAATCTTGGTTGAACTCGGACTAGGAGATAAAATAGTTGCAATTGAATTAGCTTCAGTAGGAATTGAAGGGGTAAGGGAAGATGCCATGGTCTTTGATATGATGGCTCCTGATGTTGAAAAGCTCATAAGCCTAAAGCCAGACATACTGTTTGCTTCGACTATAAGTCAGCTCGGTGGTAGTGAAGATCCATTTAAGCCCCTACAAGATGTAGGCATTTGTGTGGCGTATATACCTACAAGTAACACTATCGAAGATATAAAAAACGATATTATGTTCATTGCAAAAGCAACAAAGACTGCAGATAAAGGCAGAATGCTTATTGATAATATGGAGAAGGAAATTGAAAAAATATCAAATATAGCAAAAACCATTACGGAAAAGAAAAAAGTATACTTTGAGATTGCGGCAGCACCTACAATATACAGCTTTGGTAAAGGTGTATTCCTGAATGAGATGATAGAGCTTGTCGGGGCCGAAAATGTATTTGCCGATCAAACCGGTTGGATGTCGGTAGCGCCGGAGGTTGCCGTAGCTACAGATCCGGACGTGATTCTTACAAATGTTAATTACATCGAAGATCCTGTTGCGGAGATAAAATCAAGGGATGGGTGGCAGGACATGAAAGCCATAAAAAACGGGGCTGTCTATTATATTGACAATATGGCAAGCTCGCTGCCAAATCATAATATAATCAAGGCTCTTTGGCAAATTGCAAAAGCAGTATATCCCGACAAGTATTAAAATATCCCAAAAAATACCGAGTATTAAAATATCCCCATAAAACCAATGATATCCTAATAAATACCAATAATATCCCAATAAGTACTAAAATATATCCAAGTAAGTACTAAAATTACCGATCAGTTTAAAGTTATAAAAAAGGCATAAAAAGGATGAAAATTCATTTGAAAAGAATGATTAAGGTATGAGTAGGAAAATCAAAGTGCTTATTAGTTTCTTTATTTGTATAATAGTGATCCTGGCAGGTATTGGTATCGGAAGTGTTCCGATATCTCCTGCCGACATAATTGTTATTTTGTGGAGTAAATTGTTTGGAAAGGAAATACCACCGGAAATAAGTGATATAACCGTGTCTCTTATCTGGAAACTGCGTCTTCCCAGGGTGCTGCTTGCTTTTATTGTTGGAGGAGCACTGTCCGCAAGTGGAGCAGTCATGCAATCGGTGCTGAAAAATCCCCTTGCATCTTCATATACTCTTGGAGTATCTTCAGGAGCGGCTCTGGGAGCAGGAATTGTTATTATATTCGGAATAACCATCCCTATGCTCGGCAGACTTACTCTTCCCATAATTGGATTAGTATCAGGACTTTTAACTGTATTTCTTGCTGTAACTTTTGCGTCAAAAGTGGACAGGAATATGGAGAACAATACTATCATACTTGCGGGCATGGTGTTTTCACTTTTTATAAATGCCATACTGACAATTGTGTCATCAATGGCAAAGGGGCATTTGGAAAGGATTGTTTTTTGGCAAATGGGAAGTTTTGCATCGAAGGACTGGATATGTGTAATTATTATGGCTTCTATTGCTGCAGCAGGTATACCTTGTGTGATGAGTTTTTCACGTGAACTTGATATAATGACCTTCGGAGAAGAACAGGCACAGGCCATAGGTGTAGAATTAAAAAAGGTAAAATGGTATTTACTTGCCCTTTCTGCGGCGTTGACAGGAAGTGCCGTAGCATTTTCAGGAATAATAGGTTTTATTGACCTTATCACCCCACATGTGGCAAGGAGACTGT
>JAMOAC010000033.1 GCA_023621975.1 Bacillota bacterium
AACCGTTCAATGAAGTTTTACAAAGAGTACCTTAAAGAGCTTACTACAAAGTATATACCCAATGATATGACTTCAGAAATGTACAAGATGTTGTTTACTCATATATTGAACGGGACTGAAGAAGCCGAGAAATACTTTAAAATGCTGTTAGACGATGCAAAAAGGATTAAAGAACCCTGTGACAGGATAAGGATTTTATGGTGCCACGTTCTTCCCTACTGGCAGAAATCAATAAAGGAAATTTTTAATGACAGCAGGAAGTATCAGCTATTGTGCTCAGATTTGAATTTTGACGCACTAGCTGAACTTGACGAAAGCAAACCATTAAGATCACTGGCTGTTAAGCTGCTGAACAATCACCTGAAAGGTTCGGCAAACTGTCGCGCCTCCAGGATACTCGACATGGCAAAATACTTAAATGCTGATGGAGTGGTTTACTTTAACCATTGGGGCTGTAAGAAAACCCTGGGAGGCGCAGGATTAACTAAAAAAATACTAGAAGAGAACGGGATCCCGGTATTGGTTTTGGACGGGGACGGTTGTGACAGGGAAAATATAAATGACGGTCAGATGAAAACGCGTCTGCAGGCTTTTTTGGAGATTCTGGAGGAGAAAAAATGAAGTATGTATGTAAATACACACCTGTTGAACTACTGGCAGGCTTTGATATAAAAGCCGAGTTTTTGAATCCTTCCGCAGAAAACCATGAGTTGAGCAATCAGCACATACATAGCAATCTATGCAGTTTTTCACACTCAATAATTGAAGAAAGATTAAGAGATTGCAAAGACCCTTTATTTTTGACTTCATGTTGTGACTCCATGGAAAGAACGTGCGACGTTCTAAGGAATCTGGGTCAGGAAGTCTATATTTTGAATTTGCCTCATGGCAACAATTGCTGCGGCAAGCTCCTTTTTAAAAAAGAACTGCTGAAACTTATAGATGAACTCCAAAAATCATTGAATAAAAAATTTGACGTGGAAAAATTCTTCCATTCATTTGATTGCTCTTTTGACTGCGGCAAAGAAGATATTTCAGGCCCGTATGTTTCGCTAATGGGAGCAAGAGTTAATCCGGATTTGCTGGAGCTAATCAGGAATGAATCGCCTCTTCCTGTAAAAAACAATACCTGTACCGGAATGCGTTCAGTGTCAAAACCGCCAAAAACAGATGATATTGATGAACTTATGGCCTGGTATTCGGACACGTTATTGTCCCAAATACCATGCATAAGGATGAGCGACATCTCAAAAAGGCGGGAATTGATTGAAGATCCAAATTTGTGCGGAATCATATATAACACTGTAAATTTTTGTGATTTCTATACTTTCGAGTATTCCAGGCTTAAATCGATTATTAATGTTCCAATTCTGAAAATAGAAACTGATTATACCTTGCTTGCAACCGAGCAGATAAAAACAAGGCTTGGTGCTTTTTATGAAAACCTTGTTGCAAAGCCAAAAAAGATTGAAAGAAAGGCTGCAACAGCCCGCACCTATTATGCAGGTATAGACAGCGGTTCAACATCGACAAATGCCGTAATTATTGATAGTAACAAGAATATCATATCCTTTGCGATTGTCCCCACCGGTGCCAGGGTAGCAGACAGCGCCCGGAAAGCATTAGATGAGGCATTAAGCAAAGGCGGTCTTAATATTGATGATATAAGAAAAATCGTTGCCACCGGCTACGGCAGGGAGAGAATTGATTTCAGGGCAGCAGACGTTACGGAAATCACCTGCCACGCAAAAGGGGCATATTTCCTCAATCCTAACGTCAGGACAATTATAGATATAGGCGGTCAGGACAGCAAAGTCATAAGGCTGGATGCAAACGGTAACGTTATTGATTTTGTAATGAACGATAAATGTGCCGCAGGTACCGGGCGTTTTATTGAAATGATGGCTCAGTCGTTGCAATTAAGCCTTGAAGAGATGAGCAAATACGGATTAAAGTGGAATGAGGATATTGCTATTTCAAGTATGTGTTCGGTGTTTGCCCAATCGGAAGTCGTGTCACTGATAGCTTCTGATAAAAAATTGGAAGATATTGTTCACGGCATTAACAATTCAATAGCCTCCAGGGTTGTTTCAATGGCCAGGCGGGGCAAACTTGAAAAAGAATATATGATGACCGGCGGTGTGGCAAGAAATACAGGAGTGGTACGTGCACTTGAAGAAAAACTTGATGCACAAATAATTGTTCCCGAAGTGCCTGATATATGCGGAGCGCTGGGTGCAGCCCTCATAGCTTCTGAGAATTAATAGATTCAATAAAATATTAAAAAAATAAGAACCGAAAGCCCTGATTTGCCAGGTCTTCCGGTTCTTTCATGTTTTCGTTTTTTATTGGTATTTTTGATTTTCATTGGAGTTTTTGATTTTTATCAGCGTTTCCGGTTCAAAGTTTTCGATATTCAAAATAAGGTTTTAAAATTCAGGCAAATCCGAAAGATTTAAACTTACTCGGAAAGACTATTTACTATTTCCTTAAATTTGTTTCCTCTTTCCTCAAAATTTTTGAACATGTCAAAGCTTGCACTGGCAGGTGAAAAAAGAACGACATCTCCCGTAACGGCATTTTCATAGGCCGTTTGAACTGCCTCTTCCAGGGTATTGCACATGAAAACAGGTATATCCTTTCCCTTCCCCGTATTTTCAATTTCCATGAGCAGGGCATCCCTTATCTTCGGTCCGGTTGCGCCCATAAGTACAAGGCACTTTACTCTTTCAGCAATGATCTCACCCATTTCATCGTATGGAATGTTTTTGTCATACCCTCCTGCAATCAGGATCACTTTCTGCCTGAAAGACTTGAGGCCTGCCATGGTCCTGCTGGGGCTTGTTCCGATAGAATCGTTATAAAATTTTATGCCCCTTATTTCCCTTGCAAGTTCTATCCTGTGTTCCACGCCCTTGAAGGTTGTCGCAACCCTCTTGATAGTTTCAGGCTTTACGTGTTCAATAACAGCTGCAGTGGCAGCCAGATAATTTTCCACGTTGTGTTCACCCGGCAAAAGTATTTCATCCGTGCTGACAATTTCCAATGTCTTACCACTGCTTTTGTAAACCAGCTTTCCGTTTTCAACCACAGCCCCGCTGTCGATTCTACCTGTTCTGCTGAAAAACACCACCTTGCCTTTTGCTTCTTTTGCAAAGCCTTTTGTTATGCTGTTGTCATGGTTCAAAACAACCTTGTCATTCGGACATTGATACCTGAAAATATTTTTCTTTGCATCCACGTACTCTTCCATGGACTTATGCACATCAAGATGATTTGGAGACAGGTTTGTTACAACTGCAATATTGGGGCTCTTTTTCATGGTATGTAGCTGGAAGCTGCTTAGTTCAAGTACCACCTTGTCTGTTTCCTTGATTTCGTCGATTTTGTCAAGAAGAGGTGTCCCTATATTTCCGCCCAGCCAGCACCTGTACCCTTCCTCTTTCAGCATATTGTATATCAGGGTTGTAGTGGTCGTTTTTCCGTCGCTTCCCGTAACAGCAAAGATTTCAGCCGGGCAAAGCTCTACAAATACTTCCATTTCGGAAGTCACCACGGCACCTCTTTCCCTCTCTCTTACCAGTTCCGGTATATCGAACCTTATTTTAGGCGTTTTGAATATTACGTCAAATCCTTTCAACTCCGACAAATAATCCTTTCCCAGCACGTACTTAACATCAAGCCCCACCAGAGTGTTGAGGGTTTCCTTAAGCTGTTCCCTGTCAGCCTTGTCAAAAGCAGTTATATCAACACCCAGCTTAGCCAGGTACTTTATAAGCGGAGTGTTGCTTATTCCTATGCCAAGTACTGCTACTCTTTTTGTTTTTATCCATTTCTTGAATTCATTTAGTTTTGTGTTCAATATGATTCCTCCCAATAACTCATTCTTTTTTAAGTAAAATGTAATAAATCCAATAAAAATATAATAAACCCGCTAAAAATTATATTCAAATAAAAAAATATTTATATTTTACTCTTGAAAAATAATATCTTTTCTAGTACAATAAATATTGCGTTTTCAAGATGCGGATGTGGTGGAATTGGCAGACACGTTAGATTCAGGTTCTAATGGTCGCAAGACCATGCAGGTTCAAGTCCTGTCATCCGCACCAATCAGTAAAAAGAATTACGGAGCAAAATGCTTCGTAATTCTTTTTTTTCCTACATTAGCTGGAACGAATAAAATTGTCATTGCCATAGACGCCTTACCTGAAATAATGCT
>JAMOAC010000304.1 GCA_023621975.1 Bacillota bacterium
ATGTAAAAAAATAATAAATGGGCATAACTAACACAAATAACAATATTTACTACATTTTACCACAAAACAAGTGTTTGGTAAAGTGTTTTAAAAAAACTACTAAAATTTTGCAAATTCTGCTTAATAATTGAGAACTGTCCCCATAATTGGTAAAATAGCTTATATAAAACTAAAGTAAGAAGGTATGTGCATGCGTTTATTTATTGCTATTAATTTTGATGATCAAATAAAAAATAGACTTTATGAAATTACACAAAGGCTTAGAAGTGCCTCTTCTCAAGGGAATTTTACCCTAAGGGAAAATTTTCATGTTACAGTAGTTTTTATTGGAGAAACAAAGAAAATAAACATTATAAAACAGATAATGGATAAGATAAACGTAGAACCGTTTGATATTGTACTTGGCAAGCTGGGTAAATTCCAGCGCAACAGCGGTAGCATTTATTGGATTGGTGTGGAGAAAAATGAATATCTTTCTTCAGTTTATGACCAACTTGCTAAAGAACTTATATGTGCAGGGTTTAATATTGACAAAAGAGACTTCAGACCTCATCTGACGTTAGGCAGGGAAGTGAAGCTGCCCGAGGAATTTGATGAGAATGTATTTTCCAAAACAATTCCAACAATGACATTTAGAGTAGAAAAAATCAGTCTGATGAAGTCGGAGAGAATAAACGGAAAGTTGACGTATACAGAAATATATGGAAAAGAACTTACAAAATAGTTTTTGACCTGATATATGTATTAATTTGACATGTCATAATTTATCTCGGGTGAAACAATTAATGAAAAATTGAGAACTGTCCCCATTACACATTAAATTAACCCCGTCCACGTGTTCTCATAAGTTTAAACGAAGTTCAGTGGTAAAATGTCAAGAATAGGTTGGAGGGATTTCATGAAAATACTATTGGCGCCGGATTCATTCAAAGGTACTCTTTCTTCAATAAAAGTAATAAATATCTTAGAAAAAGTAGCAAAGCAGCATTTTCCAGATATTGAGATAATAAAAGTACCGATTGCTGACGGAGGTGAAGGGACGGTTGATTCTCTCATAGCGGCCCTGGGGGGTGAATACAGAGCAGTCAATGTGTGCGGGCCATTAAGAGGTCAAAAAGTGCAGGCTAAATATGGCATTATAAACGGTTGCACTGCAGTTATTGAGATGGCGCAAGCGTCAGGTTTATTTCTCGTAAAGCCTGAACAAAGAAATCCTTTAGTTGCTACATCATTTGGGACAGGTGAGATAATAAAGGCTGCACTTGATGAAGGAATAAGAGATTTTATTATAGGTATCGGCGGAAGTGCCACCAATGACGGAGGAATAGGAGCAGCACAAGCACTGGGAGCAAAGTTTTTAGATTCGAATGGAGAAAATGTGGGGCCTGGAGGAGGCGAACTTTTAAAGATTCGAAAAATAGATTTAAGTGAACTGGATCAAAGAATAAAGGATAGCAGGATCACTGTTATATGTGATGTAACAAATCCACTTACGGGACCAAACGGAGCTACTGCAGTATATGGCCCTCAAAAGGGAGTCAATACTTCTGAGTTTTTTGATATATTGGAAAATGGCATGAAGAACTATGAAAAGCTTATTTTGGAAACATTTGGACTGGATATGAGCGCTATACCCGGCTCAGGTGCTGCGGGTGGAATGGGGGCTACAATGGTAGCAATATTTGGAGCTACTTTAAAACCTGGTATAGTGACAATGCTTGATTTTGTCAATTTTGATGATCTAATTAAAGATGTAAATCTCGTAATTACGGGAGAAGGTAAAATTGATGGTCAGTCCGTATATGGTAAAGTTCCTGTGGGCATCGCAGAACGTTGTAAACAAAAAAATGTAAGCGTTGTAGCTATTACGGGCGGAATGGGCAAAGATGCAAAAGAAGTTTATAAATTTGGTATTGACAGCATAATGCCAGCAATCAACAATGATATGTGCCTGGAGGAGGCTTTGTCAAGGGCTGAGGAATTACTCGAAGATGCTGCAGACAGAATGTTTCGATTTATCAAGGTAGGAATGTCTTTGAAGTAGTCGAGACAGTTCAAATGAGGGGACAGTTCTCAACAACTAGATTATTTTTTATAAAAAACTGATGATGAATGTCCATTTTTTCCAAACTGGAAAATTTTTTTTTGAGCAAAAATTGAGAACTGTCCCCCTTCAGCTTTTATTCTTTAAACAAGATTAATCCGTCGTATGATACGGTATCTTTACCATTATGATAAGGTATGCCACAGCGCGTTACCAAAGCTTTTACATCTATGCCGCAGGCTTCTACCGAAGGATGTGCCTTGTCAGGGAAGCGGCATTTTTCTCCATTTAAATACGTGCATTCTTTACATATCTCACAGTCTCCGGCACCCAACGGAAATATATCTTCAAACCAATTATTGTATTTTATTTTTTCTACGATATTTCTAAGCACAGTGTCAAAATCTTTCTTTGCATCCGCCATTCATCCAGAGTTCCTACTCCAGGCGGGCACATCCAGTTTGTCCCGTACTTGCCGCAGAAGTTTACTTCACACATGCGGCGTAATTCATTAGAAAATACTATGTTATTTACATCGATGATTGCAGCCCGATCAGCACCATTTTCCAATGCTAATTGTACTAATTTTTCGTAGTCAATTTTCAACGTATCTGCCCCCTTGATTTTCTGTACTTGCCTGGAGTGACGCCGGTTAATTTTTTGAATACTTTGGAAAAATAACTTTGGTCTTCAAATCCTATAAGGTTTGAGATATCTACAATAGGTATGGACTCATCCAGTAACAGCTTTTTACCCATTTCTATGCGGACATTATTCAAATAAGTATTAAAGTTATATTTAGTTTCATCTTTAAACAGCTTACTAAAATATGTGGGACTAAGATGCACATATGATGCAACGTCTTCCAGGGTTATTTTTTTCATATAATTTTTGTTAATGTACTCAACGGCTTTATAGATAATATCAGCGTGTTTAACATTTGCAAGATTAAATACACAATCGGTAAACCTTGCCAGTATTTTAGACAGCCAGAAGCTTATGTCCTCAATTGTTTTAAAATTATAAATCTGACTGATAAACTGGTAATTTAAACCAAATACCTCTTCAGCATCAGCTCCGCCTTCCATTGCGGCCCTCGAAAGTAAAACAATTAATTCCAATACTCTGGATTTTACAACTTCAAAATCTCCCCCTGTCGAGAAGAAAACGTGACCGAGGATTTCGTTAAGTATTCTTTGCGCTGCAGGTTTATCACCGATGGAAATACGTGAAAGCAGCTCCTTTTCCTTTTCCAAAGGATAGCTTTTTACAGGATTTTCTTCTCCGCCCATGGTCTTAATGTAATGAATATACTGTGAAATATCTGATTGTTGCTCATTGTATTCAAGTGCTTCCTGATATGGTGAAGGTATTGTATCGATAATATATGAAGCAACAATAAACAGTAAATCCGATAAGCTTGTAACAACATCAGGTTTAATAATAGGAATTTCATCCAGGTATTTCTTTAATTTCTTAATTTTATTTTTATCGGAAATATTTCGCTCCAAAATTTCGTCCAATAAAAATTCATTTGGGTCTATCATTAATATGGGACCGCCTAATAAGGAACACTTGGTGACAGTGTTGGAGTTAAGAGGCGAAACCCAGTGTACAAGGCCCATAGGACAGAAGAATATATATTTACCTCCAAAACGTTCAGCCTGATAACTACCATATAGATGAGCGTTCTTGCATATACTGGGATCATTTAACATACATTGAACATTTTGGCAGAAGTTGGCACACGAACTACCCGACGCATGATAGATAATTTCTCCGGTGGAATCAATTAGAAAACTTGATACACCTGTAGACTTTGTGTAAGTATCAATGCATTTTTTAGCTTTTTCCAAATCAAATCCTAAATCGTCGAATAACTTAATTCGGGACATTTACTCACCTTTCTATTATTAGAATAATTCTAACTGCATTTTATCAAAAGTAAAGTAATATGTAAACTTTAATATGTAAACTTTGCATATGACAAAATACGGAAAGCCACATGCAGAAAACAGGTTAACATCAGAGTAATGTCCCGGTATTATTCAAAGATTAGAAAAAATATGGAGCAGGGAAACCAAGTATAACAAGCCGAATTCCAAATACCGTTTATCATATGGTAACAGCATAAAATTCAGCTTTATTTATACCCGGTTTAGTCAACTTCATCAAAAATACATGCAATCTACGAATTCATTTTGAAATTCAGGCAAAGATGACAGTTCTATATATTTCGACCTATTCAGTATTTTGTCTGATTCTTTCAACTTATTTTTGGATATCAAGCACATTTTTGCGCCTGTACCTGCTGCGTTTCCAAGGACAACTATCTTGTTTTCAAACTCCTTGGGAATCAAACCAATTTTTATGGCACTGCTTTTGTTTATATAACTTCCGAAACCTCCGGCGAAATATACTTTTTGAACGTCATTTACGTTCAGCCCTGCTGAATTTATCAATATCCTTATGCCTGCTGCAATAGCTGCTTTTGCAAGTTGAAGCTCTCTTATATCCTTTTGTGTAATTGCGATAACCTCATTTGTTGTTGGATCTTTTGAGATTACAAAAGCCGGCTGGCCGTCAATTTGGGTAATCCTGTCCAGCAGCTTCCTGCCGGTATCACTGTTTATATCTTCCTCATCATTAAAACGTCCGCCTTCATCTATTATTTCATTCTCAACCAATATGGCAACTATGTCAACAATGGCAGAACCACATATTCCTATAGGTGGAAGATCGGATATTGTTGTGTATTTCAGTTCCCCGTTTTCAATTTTTACACTGTTTATTGCCCCGGGAATACCTCCGCAGCCGTTGCGTATATGTGCTCCTTCGAATGCAGGACCTGCAGCAGTTGAACAGCAATACATTCCATTTTTTGTTGAAAGTACAATTTCCCCGTTTGTGCCTATGTCTATTAGCAGGCTGGCTTCATCTTTCTTTGTCATACCGCTTGAAATAATTCCGGCGACAATGTCGGCACCTACATATGCAGAAACGCAGGGCAGCAAGGTTACCACACATGCCTTGTTCAGGTTAAATCCGAGTTCTTCTGCAGTAAAATCAACGCATGCAGTATTTACCGGTATAAAAGGTGACAGTGCAATATACTTTGTTGCCAGACCTAAAAACAGGTGAAGCATGGTTGTATTTGCTGCTATCATAATGTGATATATGTTATCTGTATTTACATTGTTTTTTTCAGCAAGTTCCTTTATCATGCTGTCTAACTGTGTAACTATCGTTTTTCTTAACTGTTCAATTCCGTCACTGTTTTCCATTGTATAATTAATTCTGGATATTACGTCTGCTCCATAGGATTTTTGCCCGTTCAGCTCTGAGAGTACGTCTACTTCTTTTCCAGTTACCAAATCTACCAGGTATACTGCGATGGTTGTGGTCCCAATGTCAATGGCAATTCCAAAACAGCTTTTTGTAGTATCGCCTCCTTCAATTTTTAGAACCCTGTTATGATCGTGTACAACCGTTATATTGTATTCATTGTTTCTCAGTAACTCAGGCAACTCCTTCATAATACTGAGAGGTATGCTTAAATTTGCTATGCCTATGGCATCAACCAATCTTTTTACATCGTCCCTCTGGTCATTAATTGTGGGACGTTCCAAACTTAAATATTGTTTAACAATCTTAGGATTTAAATCAACTTTATATTTCTGACCGGAAGTTACAATTTGAGCGTTTCCACGGTCATGCCTGATTTCGACTTCAATATCCTTTGTGACTTTAAAGGTACAAGACAGGCGGTAGCCCTTGTCTAATTCGGCCCTATCTATATGCCGCATATCTTCATTTGTCGGCGAAATATTTTCAGCACCGGATATCTTTACTTTGCATTTTCCGCAGGAACCTTTACCTCCGCATGGTGCATCTATATAGAATCCGTTATTGGCAAGTGCTTCCTTGAGATTGCTTCCTTGTTCACAAAAAAATTCACTTCTTTTATTGTTACTGTAAACAACAACTTTACACTTTTCTGTGCCAGGCATGAATTAAACCTCCATTTATTATATTATTGTAATACTATATACCCTATCATTCAATTATGTTAACAGGTTCGTTTAAATACTTATTCCAGCTCACTTCGATTTTTCCTATATCGCGGCCTATCTCCGTAAGCCAATATAATAAGATATGACTCATCCTTATACAATATCGCTTGGAAGAACGAAGAACCTTCCGCCAATCCCGTCTACACAATGCAGACCTTCCTTTTATTAATTTAGCAAAAACGTTATGATTTTTTTATCTGGCAAATCGGTTTTATTGATAATTACAACGCTGCTGCTTACAAGCTGCTGGCTTATGGCAGCTGCAGTATTGATAAGCTTTAAAAAATTAGTGGCATCTACTACTGAAATAGCCCCGGTGAAATCAAATTCGATTTTTCCAGATTTTTTACAAAATCCAGCATGTTATCCATGTCCATAGGATTGGAAAGGCCGGAAGCCTTCGTTTCCGAGAAGGATTCCGTCAACTCCACGACGTCCTAATTCGTTAATAATTGCCTTAATTTTCTTTTCTGAAAAAATGCGCAT
>JAMOAC010000246.1 GCA_023621975.1 Bacillota bacterium
ATATGTCTATTATTATAAAATTCTCGTTCGATGCGCTTCTAAGGCTGATGTCATCTGCAGGAAAAACATCCGACATATAGTGCCAGCGCCTGCCCACATGCCTTACCAGGCCTGCTTCCTCCATATACGAAAGCATTTCCTCCGTTGTATCAACGCCGAATTTCTCTCCGTCTTCAAAAGGCAGCTCAAAAACAGCGCATTTCATGTGATTATATAATATTACCAGGTTATCGGGGTTTATCAGCCCATATTCCGGGCTGCTTCCGAAGAAGTAATCCGGATTGTTTACTATGTATTGATCAAGAGGACTGCTGCTTGCCACCAGGAACACCACGGATTCGCCGCTGCGCCTTCCTGCCCTTCCTGCTTGCTGCCATGTGCTGGCTATGCTTCCCGGGTACCCGCAGATAACGCATGCCTCCAGGCTCCCAATGTCAATCCCCAGCTCCAGGGCATTGGTGGAAACAACTCCCGTAATCTCACCGTTTCTCAATCCTCGCTCTATTTCCCGCCTTAAATTAGGCAGATATCCTCCCCTGTAACCCCTGACCCTGTTTTCCGAACCCATTTTCCCTTGAAATATGTCTTTCAGGTAGGTAACGAGCACTTCCACGCTCAGGCGGCTTCTTGTAAACACAATGGTCTGTATGTCGTTTCTTATAAGTATTTCAGCAATTTTTCTCGTTTCCAGTATGCTGCTTTTTCTTATGCCAAGCTCTTTGTTCACAACAGGGGGATTATAAAAAATAATATGTTTTTTGCCGGAAGGTGCCCCATTATTGTCAACCAGCACCACATCGCTTCCGATCAACCTGGAAGCCAGCTCTGCAGGGTTTGCAATAGTTGCGGAACAGCATATGAACTGGGGGTTGGAGCCGTAAAAATTGCATATCCGTTTCAACCGCCTTATAACATTTGCAAGATGGCTTCCGAACACTCCCCTGTAATGGTGTATTTCATCAATAACCACGAATTTGAGATTTTCAAATAACTTTGTCCACTTAGTGTGATGCGGCAGTATACCGCTATGCAGCATGTCAGGATTTGTCACTACAATATGCCCCGCCTGTCTTATGGCTTTCCGTGCTGACTGCGGAGTGTCCCCGTCATAAGTATAGGTCTTTATATCTATTTCAGCTTTTGTTATAAGCTCGTGCAGCTCCGCCATCTGGTCCTGTGACAGTGCTTTGGTAGGAAACAGGAAAACAGCCCTTGAATCGGGGTCCCTCAATATGGCGTTGAGAACAGGAATATTATAGCACAGTGTTTTCCCAGACGCAGTAGGAGTTACTACAACAACGTTTTTGCCCTTTTCAACTGCTTCTATGGCAGAAGCCTGATGTGAATAAAGCTTATGTATTCCTTTTTCTGAAAGGGCTTTTTTAATGCGTGGGTCAACCCAATCGGGTATTTCGGAATAAACCGCCTCCCGGGCAGGTATTTCCACCCACTTTGTAACATTGGCCATAATTGCACTTGAGGATTTTATATAATCAAGCATCTGCTGCAAATTCATAAGATACCACTCCCAAAATATTAACAAGGCACGGCGAACATACATTCTTGACTATATTCTATTATATCGCATTTTGAAAATCAACCTGGAAGGCATTCGCAATTATTCACAATTTATTTACTTTTTTATATGACTTTTTATGGTATAATTTTTTTCAAACACACCAAAGCAAAATAATATAGATCATAAAGAATGGAGAAACACAAATGTACACAACAGGTGAAAAACACTCAGGAAGATTTGTTAAGCAATTAAAAAGAATACTTGCAAATAAGAAAAAAAGGAAGTTTTTCATAAGAAGGCTAACAATACTTGCCTGCCTGTTATTAGTATTAGGTTCATCTTTATACATGTTGCTTCGCCCAAAACCATCAATCCGCAAACCGAACCACGGCAGTGAGGGAATAGCAGATGAAAAAAGCAGTAGAAGCAATAGCAGAACAGAGCCTGCTTCAGAAGGCGGTAAGATCCTTCCGGAAGACGACATATCCTATATGGGTAATAAATCTTATCTGAACGACAAGCCTGTAGTGATAGATGCAGGACACGGCGGTATTGATCCGGGTACAAATATAGGCGACCTTTTTGAAAAGGACATAAATCTGGATGTAGCGCTGAAAATGAGTAAAATTTTGGATGAAGCAGGAATTAAAACAATACTTACAAGAGATGACGATACCTTCATGAAGCCCAGCGAAAAAA
The DNA here is from genome assembly GCA_023621975.1 of Bacillota bacterium. Next base: position 2,219 of record JAMOAC010000246.1, read on the forward strand.
TAGGTTTTGCCAATAAAAATAATGCCTGCCTGTTTGTAAGCATCCACTGTAACTCCTTCGAAGACAGTTCCGTCAGCGGAACAACCACCCTTTACTATCCTTCGGATTATAAAGACGCAGGCAACCTTTCAGGCAGGGAATTTGCAAGCATTATTCAGGAAGAGCTCATGAAGCTTATAAATACAAGGGACAGGGGCATACTCTCAAGCCCTAAGACAATTGTCCTGAAATATTCGAAGATGCCTTCCGCCCTCGTTGAGCTTGCTTTTATGACAAATCCTTCTGACGCAGCCCTTCTGGCTTCCGAGGATTTCAGGCAGAAAGCTGCAGAAGGTATAGCGAACGGTATTATAAGAGCAGTTGAAATCTTGTATTCTGAGACAGAGCCGGAGGCAGACACCGCAGAAACAGGTACCGGTTCCCTGCAGGCAGAGACAGATACCGACACAGAGACAGATACAGGCACCTTGTCATAAACCGCTTTATTCCATGGAATACAAGTAATTTTTCAAAACACACTTTATCTCATCCGGGGATGTCAGCCTGAATACTTCATTTTTTATACCGGCAGAATTCCTCATGCCCTTGATGTACCAAGCTATGTGCTTGCGCATTTCAAGCACGCCCATTCGTTCACCTTTTAATGCAACAAGCATATCCATATGCCTTATTATTGTATCCAGCTTTTCACAGGGAGAGGGTTCCGGGAGAATTTCCCCTGTCTCCAGGTAGTGAAGGATTCTTTTGAAAATCCATGGGTTTCCCTGTGCACCCCTGCCTACCATAACTGCGTCACAGCCAGTATATTCCAACATGGCTGCTGCGTCACTTGGCTCAAATATATCGCCGTTTCCAATAACCGGTATGGACACCGCTTCTTTAACTTTTCGGATTATTTCCCAGTCGGCTTTTCCGCTGTAAAACTGGTTTCGCGTCCTTCCGTGAACGGCAACTGCACTTGCACCGTTTTCCTCCGCTATCTGGGCAAGTTCAACCGCATTTACCCTGTCTTCATCCCAGCCTTTTCTCATTTTCACCGTTACCGGCTTCGTCGATGCATTCACCACAGCCCTTATTATTTCTCCCGCAAGGCGGGAATTTAGCATAAGCGCCGAACCTTCCCCGTTTTTTGTTATTTTGGGAGTAGGGCAGCCCATATTTATATCAATTATAGCTGCATCCGTATCATTTAACTTTTGTGCAATTTCGGCCATTATTTCAGGGTCCGAGCCGAAAATCTGGATGGCTACAGGTTTTTCTTCATCGTTTATCTCGGTAAGTTTAAAAGTTTTTTCACTGTTATAATGCATTCCCTTGGCACTTACCATTTCGGTATACACCAAACCACAGCCCTGTTCCTTGCACAGTATTCTGAATGGCATATCGGTTACTCCGGCCATGGGAGCGAGAAATACATTGTTTTTCAGTTCTACGTTTCCTATCTTCATAAGCACACCCTGCCTAAAAAGAAAAAATTAGCGCCTTTCAAACTTGAAAGCCGCTGCTATAACTTCGCTAAGCTATGTCTTATGGCACCCCGGACAGGAATCGAACCCGTATTAGTGGAACCGGAATCCACTGCCTTATCCATTAGGCCACCGGGGCATAAATAACAATCTGAAACAAAAATCTAATATTTATCAATTTATTTATAATTTTATCCGCGTATTACAAATCCACATTGTATTATAAACCAATAAATCAGTATTATCAATACCCTTAAAGTATTGGTCCTTTTTTACTTTTATCCTGTAATTATTTTACATAATGAAACATTGGCAATACCATTAAAGTATTACCAATATTATCAATACCCGTAAAACAATGCATATTTTTCAAGCCGTATCACAGGCCATAAAACAGCCTCATCAGCCAATCTACCCCGAAATCAAATGCATAGGAAAGTGCATAAGTCCATATAAACACTGCAATAAATACCAGCCCTTTGAAAACCGGCTCAAACCTGTAAATAGAATTTATACCCCT
>JAMOAC010000299.1 GCA_023621975.1 Bacillota bacterium
AATTAAACAAAACGTGACAGGGTATCTCTTTGCTGCGCCCTGGCTGATTGGGTTTATAGTGTTTATGGCACTTCCCATTTTATTATCGCTGTATTACAGCTTTACATATTATAATATGCCTAACCCACCGAAATTCATAGGTCTGACAAATTACATATTCATGTTTACAAAGGACCCGCTGTTCTGGAAATCATTTTACAATACAATATATTATGTTGTGATCAGTGTACCGGCAAACTTGGTTACAGGCCTGGCTGTGGCCATGCTTATGAACCAGAAGGTTAGAGGCATAAAAATTTACAGGACGATATTTTATATACCCAATGTAGTATCGCTGGTCGCGGTTTCCATACTGTGGCAATGGATTTTCGATACCAATTTCGGATTGATTAATAATTTTTTAATGAAACTGGGTATAGAAGGCCCCGGTTGGCTTACAGATGTTAAATGGGCAAAGCTTTCACTAATAATAATGGGTCTATGGAATGTAGGCGGCAGCATGATTATATATCTTGCAGCATTACAGGATGTCCCCAAAACATTGTATGAATCAGCAATAATAGATGGGGCAAACGCATGGACTAAGTTTTTTAAGATTACGCTTCCTATGATATCTCCTTCAATTTTCTTTAATGTTGTAATGAGTATCATATTTAGTTTCCAGGTGTTTACCCAGGCGTTGATAATGACCGGTGGCGGTCCTGCCAATTCCACCCAGATCTATGCATATAACCTTTATAACAAGGCATTCTACCTGGAAAGCTCAATGGGATATGGTTCGGCAATGGCATGGTTCCTGCTTGTTGTTACCTTTATAATCACGTATATCATTATGAAAACAAGTAAAGCCTGGGTATATTACGAAGACGGCGGACAGAACGCATAGGAAACAACGTATCAAAATGATGCGTGCGGAGAATTGAACATTTGAATAACAGGGAAAGAATAATGCGATATTGGAAGGCAAAAAGCCTTACAAGATACATTTTTTGTCCTTTTCCGAGCTAATACCCGGGAGTCCCTTCAGGGTTGAAATGATAGCAAGGGGCATGGGTTTGATTGTACATGATTTCTCAATCAGGCCTGAAATGAGTGGCGTTACTGTTTCGCAAAAATAGCTGAAGGATACTTAGATTACTACATACCATAAGCCATATGGCGGTGTATCCAAGGCGAACAGAGCAAATGACGGCGGTGAACCGTATGAGTATTCGCCACAGACGGAATTTCAAATTTAAAAATTTAAAGAGGAAAAAAATTATGAGCCTGTAATAAAATGATAGAAAATACGGTCTTTCGCAGGATAGAAGAAAAATTCTTCAAGGCTGACAGGGATATAGGAGACAAGGAAATAACACACATTTATACTAGTGAGACTGCCTACATGGAGGCACAGTATTATCTGGGCATGGAAGAATGGTGCTATGAGCAGGAAGAAAATCCTGATAAATTCTGGAAACTGGCAGAAGCCCTTGGGAAAAGAATGGATCGGCTGCTTATGCAGCTACCTGATGGTCCCGAGAAGTATCTGATTAATCATGGAAACCTGGCAGGAAATTTTTCTCCAAAAAAATACGAGGAATATATCCTGCCTTTTTATAAAAAAGCTGTCAATAATTGAAGTTACTGTCGATGAAGCACTTAAGTGAGATAGAAAGCTTTTTGCTGATGCAATATTGATAGAAGGATATATAAGCAACCGAAAAGCTGTATAAAAAATGGTTGATGAATTAATTGCAGCACATCTGCAATACCCGCCACAGTTCTAGTTTCCGCAAAATAAATACTTTAAATGCAGTAAAATCGGCCACATTATAAGAAGCTTTTGTCGTTTGACATAAGATATTATTAATGTGGCCTTTTTATTAGCTTGTGAAAATTTTTCTAAATAATAACATATCCATTAACAAAAAACAGGCTTCCTTAAAATGTAAATCATTATTAAAAATTATAAATAATACAGAAATAAAAAAAGGAGGTAAAATCTATGAAAAATGTCAGGAAAATCTTGGCCATATGCCTGACGATGCTCATAATGCTGACCAATGTCATGGCAGTGTGCGCGGATTTCTCCGATGTGGGAAATCATTGGGTGGCAGACATAATCGGCAAATGGGCTGAAAAAGAAATAGTTTTCGGCTCAGACGGTTTTTTCAGGCCTGATGATTCAATCAGCAGGGCGGAGTTTGTCACAATAATTGTGCGAATTTTCAATTATATTGACAAATCCGACAAGAAATTCCCTGATGTCAAATCAGGCGCATGGTATGAAGAACCGATCGCTAAAGCATATGAAGCAGGCATTCTGAAAGGAGACACTTCAGGATATATAAATCCTGGTGATCCAATTACCAGGCAGGAAGCAGCCGTAATTATTCAGAGGGCATTTAAACTTTCTGCAACAGATGCTGATGCGTATACAGCCTTCAATGATGCGGACGAGATTGCAGATTATGCAAAAGAAGCCGTAAGCGCAATGAAAGAGAAGGGCTACATCAAAGGAAGGCCGGGGAATATATTTGCACCCAAAGACAAGCTGACCAGGGCGGAAGCCGTTAAAATGATAGATGCTGCAGCAGGCGAGCTGATGAATAAGGCGGGCACATATACGGGCAACATAGCGGGCAATCTGGTAGTCAATACAAAGGATGTAACGCTTAAGGATATGACCATACAGGGCAGCCTGTACCTGGCACAGGGTATCGGAAACGGAGACGTGAAGCTTGAAAATGTTACTGTTAACGGCGATATTATTGCAACCGGCGGCGGAGAGAACAGCATAGTTCTTACAAACACAACCTTGTTAGGCATGCTGATTATAGAGAAGAAGGACGGAAAAATAAGGATAGTTGCGGAAGGAAACACTTCGATACCAGTTACCATGCTTAATTCGGGAGCAAAGCTTGAAGGTAAGGGCTTTGGCAGTGTGCAGGTACTTGATGTGATTGATAAAGGGCAGACAATTACTCTGGATGGAGAATTTGATGAAATAATCATCGATGCAGTGGGTGTAAACTTGCAGATCACGGAAGGTACGGTTAAAAATCTTAATATTACGGAAAATGCAGCAGGAACCACCGTACAGCTGACTGAAGGTGCAAGAATAGACAAGTTCACAGCAGATGCCGGTGCAGATGTAACAGGTCCGGGTATCATAACTGAGGCAGTTATCGGTGCCGAGGGCATTACCCTGGAAAAAGCGCCTGAAAATATTACATTTGCTAGCGGGGTAAATTCCGTTACAGTAGCCGGCAAGGTAGTGACTGGTGACTCTGAAGGCCAGAGCGGTGGAAATGTTTTTATTCCTTCAACACCCTCAGATGGTAAAGTCAATAATACTGCGATCAAGGTTAAAGAAGGGCAAGGCGTAATCGTTACCGCCATTGGAGCAAACAGTGTTAATGTGGCTTACGGAGTCACTGTTGACGGCTTGAAAGCGGCTATTGAGTCCGTTGACGGATCAACACAGACTTATATGGTTCTTGAATCCTCCGATGGAGAGGAAATTACCGACGGTACGACTGTCCTTTCGGCAGGCAATGTACTGAAGGTAACGTCAGAGAATGGTAAATCCAATAAAATTTATGCCATAAATGTAAATGAAGCTGAAAGCATAGCAATAGAGGGAGCCATAGTATACAACAGTGATTTGCTTCTCAAGCCTGTATCAGCTTCGGCAGGCAGTACAAAAGAAGGTTATGATCCTGAAAGCGTCATAAATAATGCAGGCATGTACGGCTTTGCAGGCCCTTATGACAGCCATGATGTAGGAGTTGACCGTTCAAGCTTTACCTATGTAAATCCGTTTAATTACGATGAAATTTTAGCGCCTCCTGCAGTGTCCATGTGGCTTTCTGAGCCAAACCCGGGTGAGGATAACTGGTTCCAGATAGACCTTGGCGCTGTTTATCCCCTCGGAAAAATGCTGGTATGGAATTATAATGCTACCGGTGAAACGAATAATGGAATCAGGGATGCAGAGATATTATATTCCGTAGACGGTGAAAACTGGCTGATCAATGGAACATATCGGTTTGCACAGGCAATCGGTTCTCCAAAGCAAAAGGCTGCAAATCTTGCTTCACCCGTTGATTTTGGAGGAGTTCCGGCAAGGTATATAAAAATAGTGCCTGACAGCGAGATAGGAGTAGGAAACTGGGGAGGAGATTCCTTCGGTTTAAGTGAAATCAGGGTCTACAGGT
>JAMOAC010000084.1 GCA_023621975.1 Bacillota bacterium
TGTGCATGTCCGCATGAAGTTATTATATATCTCTGCGAATAAACAAGTCAATACTAATCGCCTTTTAAAAAATTGTTATATTTTAGGCCTTTAAAGCAGGTACGAACCGTTAATTAACAAACGGAAGTTAAGACCCAGGTAATCCGCTGCCCTCCTGTTCATTGTCATTCTTGCCAGAAAAATCTCAAAATAATCCATCACCGGGCATATTCTTGTATCTATGCTTAATTCCAGCAAGGCGGTTTTTTTATCCTTGTCAACAGTTATGAAAGACTTTTCAACGGCATAGTTGACCCTGTCGTGTATATCAAAGGTTGCAAAATCCTTGTTATTTACTCTGCTGCGGTGAACATCGGATTTGTCTGCCAGTATCAAAGCTGCCGATATGCTGCTCACAGCAGTGCCTGATCCCTCGTCATGATTTCCAATGGCAAGCATAATTTCAGCAGCTTCTCTTGTATCCATGCCCATTTTGGTGAGAATGTTGTATGCAAGCACAGCACCTGTATGAGCGTGATCAACCCTGTTAATCGCGTTGCCTATATCATGCAGGTACCCTGCAATTTTGGCAAGTTCTACTTCTCTTTCCGGATACCCGAGGGCTCTTAAAATGTTACCTGCCGTTGCGGATACAAGGCCTACATGCCTGAATGAATGTTCGGTATAACCCAGGGCTTCCATCTGCCTTTCCGTTATCTCAAGAAATATTTTGACTTCTTCGTTTTTCTTCACGTCTTCCAACGTTATGATACCCATTTTCATCCTCGCAATCAGCTTACTATGTATTTCAACATCTTAGCTTATTATACATTTCAACATCTTTATTTTATGTATTCCCTCACCAATAATAATTTCAATTTTTCATTTACCATTATGCTGATTGATTTTTGTTTCACTTGCTATTTTTGCTTATTGTATTACCTGTCATTTTCCCCGGCATTTTTATATTCACTTGCCAGATTTACATATTCATCTGAATTAATTTTTATCTGGTTTACTTCCTCGTCTGTCAACTGCCTTTTAACCCTTCCCGGGCTTCCAAGCACGAGAGAACGGTCGGGAATTTCAGTTCGTGGAGTTATTACAGTACCTGCGCCGACCAGGCAGTATTTGCCTACTTTGGCACCGTCCAGAACTACAGCGCCCATTCCTATCAAAGTATTATCCCCAATTTCGCAGCTGTGGAGTATTGCGCCATGCCCCACAGTAACATTATCACCTATTTTTAATTCCATATTTTCAACGCAGTGCAATATGCAGCAATCCTGAATGTTTGTATTTTTCCCTATGACAATCCTGTCTATGTCGCCCCTGATAACCGCATTGTGCCATACGCTTGAATTTTCTCCGATTTCAACGTTCCCGATTATTACGCTTCCAGGTGCGATATAGCATGTCTCATCAATCTTTGGTGAAAAATCCTTGTACTTTTGCATCACAAATAAACCTCCTGCGTTAATTATTGGATATCAGCAATTGTGTTTTTATCCACAATGCACATTCAACTCTTTTTCTTTCCAGCTCACAACCCACTTTATAAGGAATGTTTATATCCTTATTAAATTTATATGCATTAGCAGCACATCCTCCGCTGCAGTAAAACTTTGCCCAGCATTCGGAACATTCCTTCCTGATGTATATGTTGGAATCCCTGAAAAGGCTTACAAGGTCATTATTTATTATTCCATCATTAACATTACCTACTTTGAAGCTTTCAATTCCTACAAATTGATGGCACGGATATAAATCGCCTTCAGGGCTGACTGCCAGGTATTCATGTCCTGAACCGCATCCGGCGACTCTCTTTGCTGCACAAGGCCCCTGGTCAAGGTCAATCATGAAATGGAAAAAGTTAAAGCCTTTTCCTTCTTTTTTCCTCTTCACATATTCGTAGGCCAATTTCTCGTATTCACTGCAAACAGCGGCTACATCCTCCGGCCGTATGCTCCATTCCGAATCCTCGTCCAATACAACCGGTTCAATTGATATTTGTTTAAAGCCCTCATCTGCAAGATGTAGCACGTCTTTCGAGAAATCAAGATTTGCCCGGGTAAAAGTTCCCCTGACATAATAGTTGTCCTGATTTCTTGATTCAGCCATATCCTTGATTTTAGGCAGAATAGTCTTATAAGTTCCGGACCCGTCCACTCTCGTCCTCATATAGTCGTTTACTTCAGGCCTTCCATCAATGCTGAGCACAACATTGCTCATATTTTCATTTATATACTTTTTGTTCTCTTCGTTGAGCAAGAGGGCGTTGGTTGTAATTGTGAACCTTATATTCTTGCCGGCTTCTTTTTCCCTTTTTCTTGCATAATTGATGATTTCCCTGATAACATCAAAATTCATCAGCGGTTCGCCGCCGAAAAAGTCAACTTCCAAATTTCTTCTGTTGCCTGAAGACTTAATAAGAAAATCTATGGCCTTCTTTCCAACCTCGGCGCTCATGAGAGTCCTTTCGCATCCGAAGTCTCCCGTAGAGGCAAAACAATATTTACACCTCATGTTACAATCGTGAGCCACATGAAGGCATAATGCTTTAACTACGGAATTCCTTTTCCATATGGGAATATAGTCCTTGTAAACGTCCCCTGTGAAAAGCTGTCCGGCCTTTACAAGTTCATCAATTTCTTCAATGGCTTCTTCCAGAACCGTTTTATCATATTTATCCGAAAGAGCTTCTATGATTTGCTCTTTATTATTATCCTGATATAAATCCAAAACATCATATGCAACATCATCAAACACATGGACGGCTCCACTGTTAACGTCTACAACAATATTAGTGCCAAAAAGCTTAAACTTGTGAATCATTTCCTTTTGTTCTCCTATCCTGCTTCTGAAATAAAATTTGATTCAAATAATATTAATAAAAAAATAAAAAACAATGAACAAATATACCGGTTGTCCATTCCTTTATTATCCGGCAATAAAAAGGTGAAAAGAAAAATCTTTTCACCCCTGCTTCCCTGTTAAAAACCCTTGCCGTTTATTTGTTGAGATATTAGGATATTAATATTAATAACGAATATTAATATGTAAAAATTTTAATTGTTTTCACATTTCTGATTTGCTACGGTACACGATGTCTTGCATGCCGACTGACAGGATGCCTGACATTCGCCACAACCTTTTTTATCTATATTTTTATTTAAATTTGATCCGGAAATTGTAACTATGTGCTTCATATTTATGCCTCCCAAGAAATTTTTTCTTGAAGTATTATAGCACATGTCAACCTGATTGAAAAGAACTATTTTATTTTACTTCATCTCTTATACTTTACCTTGCTGCGTGAGCCTCTTTTTGCGTTTATTCCCATTATTCCACCTATGGCGCCGGTCAATATCCCTATTAACGCCATAGTCAAGACATACCTGTCAACCGAAAAATCATTGAAAATAATGCTGCTTAATATATAAAGTACAAACATATAAACAAACCCTACCAAACCTCCATGCAGCCATCCCCTGCTTTTAGCATGCCTGGATACAGTGGAACCGGCTATGAGAATGCTCAATATCGTGGTAATAATAACCACAGGTGATATGTACTTATGAGGAAAATCAGTGTTTGCAAGTATAAGCGCAAAAATGACAAATGCCGGTATTGTTATAATATATGAAATCAGGATTGCCTTTCCGATCACCAGCAAATTAATTTTTTCCCCCTGAACCGATTGGGTTTTCTCTTGCCTGGACATAGCATACCCCCTTAAAAATACTCACTTCTGTTGACAAGCCATACTACTATGCTTACAACAGCTCATCTCATTATAATTTATTAAGGTAAGTACAAAGTTAGAACAAAAAAAACGCCTGTAAATACAAGCGTTTATTTTGTAAATATTTTGGGGAATTTTGAAACATTAAGTACTCATTGTATTATTCAATTGTCCACGTATTTGCAAGTTACACTCCTAATTATGAATCATTTCAATTATGCTTCTATAGGCTTGATTACTTCCTTAATAGCCCATTTTTTGAAAACCATCTGAGTCTTTTCAACACTTGTTTCTATTGTAACTTCATCATCCTTGATATTTACTACTTTTCCCGTAACTCCGCCTATAGTAATAACCTGGTTGCCAACCTGCAAGGAATCGAGCATTTCTCTCGTTTTCTTTTCACGCCTCTTTTGAGGTAAGAAAATAATCAGGTACATTATTACTATAAAAACAACAAAATAAATAATTGTACC
>JAMOAC010000231.1 GCA_023621975.1 Bacillota bacterium
AAACAATAAGGCTGTATGCGGCAAATGTGAATTCTGCAGAAGGGGAATGGAAAATTTTTGTCAGAATCAGAAAACTGTTGGTTATTCGATGAATGGTGGTTGGGCTGAGTATTATTGCACTCCGGCAAATCTTTTACTGCGAATCCCTGACAATGTATCTTTTGAAGAAGCAGCTATGACAGAACCCCTTAATGTAGTTTGCCAAGCATTGTTCATTAAGGAAGGAGTCAGACATGGAGATGTTGTTCTTGTTCAGGGTTGCGGAACAATAGGAATGCTTTGTGCAATGGTTGCAAAGGCACTTGGGGCTAAAACAGTTATTATTACGGGCGTCGATGCCGATGAAGAGCTTCGACTCCCGATTGCACGCAATATTGAGGCGATCGATCATGTTATTAATGTTAGTAGAACGAATCTAAAAGATGAGATTATGAGGATAACGGATGGAAGAGGAGTAGATGTAATCGTTGAGGCTTCCGGTTCGGATATAGCTATCGCAAACATGTATGAAGTCCTTAAGATGACCGGAACGGTCGTGGTTTTAGGAGAAACTTCGAAGCCTGTAAATTTAGATTGGAATCAATTTTTATTTAAGGCTTGCACGTTCAAATTCTCTTTTGGTGAAGTTTACGAAGCATGGGTTAAGGCACTTGAATTGATGGGTTCCAAGAAACTGGAACTGGAAAAACTGGTAACCCACAAACTTCCGCTGTCAAAATTCAGAGAAGGATTCGATCTTTTAGATCAGAAAAAAGGTCTTAAAGTTTTATTAATACCGGATGAAAATGATTGATTTAACAATGAAAGAGGTATATTATAGAAAGGAGATAGTCAAATGACAAACAAAAAAATGACTGGACAGGAGTACCTGGCTAATATTTTAAAAGAGTATAAAGTATCCCATATCTTCTATCAGGAGTATGCTTTAAACAGATTGGTGAATGATCTGGAAAGCAAATATGGCGTTAAACCTGTTTTGTGTCATTCCGAATTGGCTGTTGGCTACATGGCTGACGGATATGCAAGAGCCTCAGGGAAACCAGGGATTTGTTTCTCACAGTCCATCGGAGCTTGTAACCTTGCTGCTTCTCTCCACGATGCATGGTTGGGAAATTCCCCGGTTATTGCAATGACTGGCTGTAAACAGTCATCACTTCAGCAGAGAAATGCTTATCAGGAATCGAACCATTACGCGCATTTTTCAGGCGTTACGAAATACAATGTACCCCTGCTTGACGAACAGGAGTTTCCACATTTGATTAGACAGTGTTTCCGCGAAGTTACTACAGGATGCCCGAGACCTGCGCATATCGAACTCCCCGGCGTCGGCGGCGAAATTTTCGAAGCCGCAGTAATGGAAGCTGATTTTGCAGCACAACCAGCGTATGCGAAATTTCCTGCATATAGAATGGCTGCTGATGTTAATTTAGTAAAAGCAGCAGCTAAAATGATTAATTCAGCTGAAAAACCTGTCATTGTTTCGGGGCGCGGTGTATTCTATTCTGATGATGAAAATGTTCTGACTAAGTTGGCTGAAAAAGCTGATATTCCCGTTGTGACTACTCCGGACGGAAAAACAACGATAGATGAAAGCCATAAACTTTGGGCTGGTATCGTAGGCGGTTATGGAATGGTATGCGCGAACAAAACTGTTGCAGCAGCAGATCTCGTAATCTATATAGGTTCTCAGATTTCCGACCAGACTACGCTTGATTATACTCTGCCGGCAAAATCTACAAAGATAATCCAGATCGACATAGACGGAGCGCAGATCGGCAAAAATTATCCAAATACTTTTGGCTTACAAGGTGATGCGAAAACAGTCATGCAGCAGTTATTGGAAGCAGTAGAAACAAAGGAAAGAAAAGATTGGATTGCTGAGGTTTCAGCATTCGTTGAAGCAACCCTGAAGAAGCAGGCAGAATTGGAAGCGAAAACCTATGAAAATGGTTGCAACACTGCTAGGCTTTGCAAGGAGATCGGGGATGCGCTACCTGATGATGCAGTTGTTGTTTCCGACACTGGTTGGTCGGCAGTTTGGTCTGCTGGCTCTATCAGAATGAAGTCCTCCCAAAAGTATGTCAGAGCTGCCGGCTCATTGGGTTGGTCCTTCCCTGCGGCAATGGGCGCAAAATGTGCTATGCCGGATAGACCGGTTTTCTGTTTCTCTGGAGACGGAGCGATATTTTATCATCTCTTGGAGCTTGAAACTGCAGTTAGAAACAACATCAATACAATTACAATTGTGAATAATAACTCAATGTATGCTCAGTGCGTTGATTGTGTAGATGAGTTCTTTGATCCTGCAACAGAACAGCACAAAATTGATAAAGAAAGAGAATTAGTGACCTTTGGACCTGTTAATTTTGCAAAAATAGCAGAAGAACTAGGAGCAAATGCAATTCGCGTTGAAAAAGATGAAGATATCGCGCCTGCAATCAAAAAAGCGATGGAATCAAGCAAAGCTACGTTAATCGAAGTGGTAACTGATTGGACAGTAAGGCCACTTGATCCAACTGAATAATAGCCTCATATAAGCATGAATTGAGTAGGAGGTCACCCATTAAGTTGAGTGACCGAGACCTTTCACAGTACCGTGCATACCGTTCGGTACACAGCGGTTCAATCGCATGAGTGCAGGGACTCGTGCCGGTCAAAGATACTGTAGTATCTGGCCTGTGCGAGTCTTTCGCTTGTAATCGTGCCTGTGAGAATACTGTTTCTGGCAACCGTCTAATAACCTTTGCGTATGTTGCCGTTACGGTGGACAAGCCAATCCGGCATACCTGGCTTCTTTAGGTTCCTAATACATATTTTGTTTTTTCTATTGTTTCCAGATGCACATAAGGGTTTATCGTGCTAAATTTCCAATTAAGTGAGGAGAGTGAAGATTTGGAACAATTATTAGTAGGTGTACAAGCCTTAACAATTAAGCAGGGCATGATGTTTTTAATAGGCGGACTTCTTATATACTTAGCAATCAAGAAGGACTATGAGCCAATGCTATTGTTACCAATAGGTTTTGGAGCAATATTAACCAACATACCTGTTATAGAAGGGGTACCGGGAATAGCAAGTGCTCAGGGGGTATTAGGAATCCTTAGAGAAGCAGGTATCACAACAGAACTATTTCCGGCATTAATTTTTATAGGGATAGGAGCAATGATAGATTTTGGACCGCTGCTAAAGATGCCGTCCATGTTGTTCTTTGGGGCAGCAGCACAATTTGGAATATTTATGACGCTGATATTCGCATTGCTATTAGGATTTGACATAAAAGATGCAGCATCAATAGGAATCATAGGGGCAGCCGACGGACCGACATCGATCTTTGTAGGACAGCAATTTGCGAGCAAAGAAATATTTGGAGCTATAATCGTAGCAGCTTATTCATATATGTCCTTAGTGCCAATTATACAACCGCCGGTAATCAAAGCGTTAACAACAAAAGAAGAAAGAAAAATAAGGATGGAATACAAAGAATTAAAAGTATCAAAAACAGTAAAGATATTATTTCCAATATTAGTGACAATTATAGCAGGAATCATAGCGCCAATGAGCGTAACATTAGTAGGACTGTTGATGTTTGGCAACCTAATAAAAGAATCAGGCGTGCTGGAGAGGCTATCAAGTACAGCACAAAACGAACTGGCAAACTTAGTAACATTATTGTTAGGAATAACAATCGGTTCAACAATGTATGCAGACGCATTTATTAGTTTGAATACAGTAAAAATATTAGCTCTAGGGTTATTTGCTTTCATATTTGATACAGCGGGAGGAGTATTGTTTGCGAAATTCTTAAATTTATTTGTAAAGGAAAAATACAATCCAATGGTTGGAGCAGCTGGAATATCCGCATTCCCCATGTCAGCGAGGGTGGTACAGAAAATAGCAAAAGAAGAAGATCCGACAAACTTTGTATTGATGCAGGCGATCGGCGCAAACGTGGCAGGGCAAATCGGATCAATCATCGCAGGAAGTGTGATCTTAGTGCTATTGTCCCAAGGAGGGTTTTAAATGGAACATTTAAATTTGGGGTTTAAAATGATGGTATATGGAATGGGAACAACCTTTACGATTCTTGTAATTTTCTATTTTCTTATAAAAATTCTTGCTAAACTATTTCCTGGAAAAGAATAAAACAGTAGGGACAATTCTTTTTTATTTAAAAAACAAAAAGAACCGTCCACAAC
>JAMOAC010000113.1 GCA_023621975.1 Bacillota bacterium
AGGGATATTGACATTGAAGCAATCGAAATGGATGACCAGGCTGTTTTCAATATGATAAGCGAAGGCAGGACTGCAGGTGTATTCCAGCTTGAAAGCGCGGGAATGACCCAGTTTATGAAGGAGTTAAAGCCGGGTTCCCTTGAAGATATAATTGCCGGTATATCCCTTTACCGGCCGGGACCCATGGACCAGATACCAAGGTACCTGAGCAACAAGAACAATCCTTCCGAGATAAAATATCTGCACCCAAAGCTTGAAAAAATTCTTAACGTAACATACGGATGCATGGTTTACCAGGAGCAGGTAATGCAGATAGTGCGTGAACTCGGCGGATATTCCATGGGCAGGTCCGACCTGGTCAGAAGAGCCATGGCCAAGAAAAAAGCTGAAATAATGGTGCAGGAAAGAAAGAATTTCATATATGGAATAACCGACGACGAAGGCAATGTTATAGTGAGCGGTGCTGTGCGCAACGGCGTGGACGAAAAAACGGCGAATGCCATATTTGACCAAATGATGGACTTTGCCAGCTACGCATTTAATAAATCCCATGCGGCGGCTTATGCTGTAATTGCTTATCAAACTGCATGGCTTAAATACTACTACCCGACGGAATTTATGACTGCGCTGCTGAACAGCTTTCTTGGAAACAGCGATAAAGTCTCCCAGTACGTTCATGAGTGCAAAACCATGAATATTGATGTACTGCCTCCCGACATTAATGAAAGTGATGTAAAGTTTGCCGTAGTGAACGGCAAAATCAGGTTTGGACTGGCAGCTATAAAGAATGTGGGCGTGGGGGCGGTAAATGAAATAATACTTGAAAGAAAATCAAGAGGCAACTTTAAGGATTTCAGGGACTTCTGTGAAAGAATGGATGGAAAAGACGTAAACAAAAGGTGTATTGAAAGCCTTATTAAAAGCGGGGCCTTTGACTCTTTCGGAGTTTACAGGTCCAGGCTTATGGCTGTATATGAAGGCCTGATTGACAGCATACAGCAAAACAAAAAGAGGAATCTGGAAGGGCAGCTGACAATTTTTGAGTTTTCACAGGAAGAATTTAAAGGAAATAATACTGATATAGAATATCCCGACATTGATGAATATTCTCCCAAGATGCTTCTTGCCATGGAAAAGGAAATGCTGGGGCTGTATATAACAGGCCATCCTTTGAAAGAATATGAAGAGCAGCTCAGTAAAAGTGTTACCCTTTACAGCTCCGATCTAAGCATGAATACAGAAGGAGAGCATGAAGAAATGGGCATAAACGGGGTCAGAAGCCTGGTAGATGGCCAGACTGTAGTTGTCGGGGGCATAATTACTGAAAAGAAGACAAAAATGACAAAAAGCAATAACATTATGGCATTTGTCACACTTGAAGATTTGTACGGTTCCATGGAGCTCATAGTATTTCCCAAAATATTGACCAGGTATTCTGAGCTGATAACAGAAGACAATATTGTTCTGGTCAAAGGCAGAATAAGCATGAAAGAGGAAGAAATGCCAAAGGTAATATGCGAGGAAATAAGTATTTTGAAAAAAACAGACAATGATCCAGACGATAACGGCAAGAATAATAACGGAAACATATACACTAATATTGGCGACAGCACGGCGGACGGCAATATAAACGGCGGTAAACAAGTTAACAGTAAAGTGCGTAAATTGTATATAAAGATAAACCGCATTGAAAACGGCGATTTCATGAATTCTTTATTATCGCTGCTTATGTTCTTTTCAGGAGATACACCCGTGTATCTGTACGACGAGAGCAGAAGGGCAATAAAGAAAATGGAGAGAAAATACTGGGTAAACCTGAATGAATGTTTGCTGAACGAACTTGAATCAAGAGTGGGCAAAGACGGTGTAAAGGTCGTTTGAGAAAATAAAATATTGATTTTTACACTGAAATAATATATAGTTATGTCGAGGTGGTTTTTATTGGACGCAGATGCTGAGAAGGTTATGGCCGATTTTATTCTTGTTAAGGCAGAGGAAAACGGTGTAAATATAATAGGTCTTACCAGAGGTAAGGATACCAAGTTTCATCATACTGAAAAACTCGATAAGGGTGAAGTGTTAATAGCCCAATTTACCGAGAATACTTCAGCTATAAAAGTCCGGGGAAAAGCGCTTATCATGTGTCGGTACGGACAAATATATTCCGGTGAATAATGGACAAAGGGGCGTGTTTTTTATGTGGACTGTAGTATATATGGCTCAAAGTAAAGAGATAGCCACTAAGCTGCAGAATTTATTGACAGACGAAGGAATACTGGTTAAACTTAGACCGATAAGCAAGAACCATGAAAGCAACGACAATTATTATGAAGTCCTGGTGCCTGAATCGGAAGTTGAGGAAGCGCATAGCGTAATTATAGAGACAGGATTTTAATTTTAAGTTATAATATATTATTAAACCCCGTGATATTACACGGGTTTAATATTTTATGGAGGTATGCAATGAAAAACGTAAAAGCAATAGGTGTTTTAACAAGCGGCGGGGATGCGCCAGGCATGAATGCAGCCATAAGGGCGGTTGTAAGAACGGGAATATATTACGGTTATAAAGTTTTTGGAATAAAAAAAGGGTATAATGGGCTAATTAACGGCGATGTAACAGAGATGTCCTTAAGGTCCGTTTCAGATATAATTCACAGGGGAGGAACAATCCTGCAAACAGCAAGGTGTCCTGAATTCAAGACTGAAGCAGGCTTGAAGAAAGCTGCTGCAATGGCCGGAGTTTTCGGTATTGATGCAATAGTGGTAATAGGTGGAGACGGTTCATTTAGAGGTGCCAGGGACCTGTGCAGATATGGAGTGAATGTTATAGGAGTCCCAGGAACTATTGACAATGATATTGGGTGCAGCGAATATACGATTGGTTATGACACAGCTCTAAATACCGTTCAGGATGCCATAGACAAAATCCGCGACACGGCATATTCGCACGAGAGATGCAGCGTGCTGGAAGTAATGGGAAGGCATGCTGGCTATATAGCCATAAATGTAGGTATATCCGGCGGTGCCGAAGTTGTTTTGCTGCCTGAGAGAATTTATGACATAAATAAGGATGTTATAAAGCCAATAATAGAGGGCAGGAACAGGGGTAAGAAACACTATGTTGTTATTGTCGCCGAAGGCGTGGGCGGAGCCATAGAAATCGCAAAGGCAATAGAAGAAAAGACAGGTATAGAGACTCGGGCAACCATTCTCGGGCATATCCAGCGTGGCGGAAGCCCGACGGTCCGTGACAGGGTTATGGCAAGCATAATGGGAGCAAGAGCCGTTGAACTGATAAGGGACGGAGCAGTAAACAGGATTGTTGCCGTAAAGGATGGCAGAGTTGTTGATTATGAAATAAACGAAGCTCTTGACATGAAGAAGACAATTGATGACAAATTGATTGAATTGAGTTCCATACTTGCGCTGTAAAAGGAAAGGAGATTACATGCGATGTTCGTTTCTGAGACAAAACTTATTGTAAGATATGCGGAAACGGATCAAATGGGTATAGTTCACCATTCCAACTACCCGATATGGTTTGAAGCGGGAAGAACAGATTTTATAAGAAAGCTTGGCATGCCCTATTCAACCATTGAAGAAGGGGGATTATTACTCCCCCTGATAAGGCTGGAATGCAATTATAAAGGTTTTGCAAAATACGAAGACGAAATTATGATCAAGACAAGCATAAAAAAAATAACATATACGAGAATAATATTTTATTATGAAGTTTATAAAAATAACGAAGAAAAGCCTATTACGACAGGTGAAACCGAGCATGCATGGACAAACAGGAATCTGAAGCCGTTGAATCTGAAAAAACATTCACCGCAAATATATGATTTGTTGAGCAAGGCATTGCAAGATAATTAAAACATATGTTAAACTAAATTAATACGATTATTTTTGGTGGTGAGTTAGTGAACATACCTAATCTCCTTACTGTAATAAGATTAATGCTTATTCCTGTTTTCGGGTACTACCTTCTCGAAGGACAGTATAAAGTGGCGGTATTTTTGTTTTTGCTCAGTAGCCTGACAGATATTCTCGACGGCTATATTGCCAGAAGGTTCAATATGGTTACCCCATGGGGGAAACTTGCTGACCCCCTTGCAGACAAGCTGATGCAAATAACTGCAACGATACTGCTGATTATAAAGGAAAAAATACCTCTCATAATATTGTTTGT
>JAMOAC010000335.1 GCA_023621975.1 Bacillota bacterium
GTATGGCAAGGCCGGTAAAATGCAGGAGAGTGAGGTTTTTTCCCGAGAATGATTACTTTATTCCGTTAGGCAAAAGAAAGTACGAGGTTGAAGAAATCACCCTCAAGATAGAAGAACTTGAGGCCATGCGGTTAAAGGATATTGAAGGCCTCAATCAGGAAGAGTGCGCTGAGAGGATGCAGGTTTCAAGGCAGACTTTTCAAAACATAATAGACAGCGCAAGAAGGAAGGTTGCGACTGCGCTGACGCAGGGCAGTGCAATACACATAAGCGGAGGAGATTATACCTCGGGTTTATGCCAATTTAAGTGTTTAAACTGCGGCAAAATCTATAATTTAGACGATGAGCATGATAAGCATACAGCTTGCCCTTACTGCGGTTCAAGAGAAACAGTCTGTAAGAAAAGAAAAAGAGCATGTCATATGTGGAGTGAGAAATAAAAATAGATGAGTTAACATATTACCAGGGGCGAGTGTAAACAAGTTCATATTGCCTTTTTTTGATACATTCGTTGGTAAAAACATTTATAATATATATAAAATATAAATTATATTGTTTGTATTCGGGTACAGTAAGCCATACCCAGGGAGGGGTATTTTTGTCAGGTATGAAGAATGATTTTTTTCCTGCAGATAAAACGATAAATATGGCGGAGATGTTTTCTAAAGGAATGGAAATAATTGATGAAGCAATTATCGGACTGACGAAAAGTTTTACCATATCGGTTTGGAGTAAAGGTGCGGAAAAGAAATTTGGCTACCACAAAAGTGAAATAATAGGGAAAAGCGTTAGAGTAATAGTTCCTGAAGACAAACTGTATGAGATAGAAGACCAGATACATAAAGTTATGGCAGGCAATATTGTTGAAGGTTATGAAACCGTCAGGCTGCATAAAAGCGGTAAACCGATAGATGTATCAATATCAATGGCTCCGGTTTACGACCAGGACGGGAATATTACCGGCGCAATTGCAATATATAAAGATGTTACGGAAAAGAAAACACTGGAAAGAATGCTTCATGAATATGAAAGAAAATGCAAGTTTGCCCTGGAGGGAGGGCAATTCGGAGTATGGGAACTGGATATAGTAAATAAAAAACTGTGTCACCTTAACAATTGGGAGAAAAACCTTGGTTATGAAGAAAATAAATTGAATAATGAACTTGATACATGGCTGTCATTGATTTACCCTGATGACCTTCCGAAAATAACTGATAAGTACAACAAGCATATCCAGAGTAAAGAAGAATATGTAATAGAATACCGGATCAGGTGCTATGACAATTCATATAAATGGATAAGGTCAAAAGGAAGAATCAGCGAATGGCAGGAGGACGGCCGGCCCCGGAAGATGATCGGGACACATGAAGACATATCAAAAGAAAGGCTGATACAGGAAGAGCTTAAAGAAAAATGCGAACAGCTGGAATTAATGAAACAGGAAGCGGAAAGCGCCAACAAAGCAAAATCACAATTTCTTGCCAACATGAGCCACGAGATAAGGACCCCGATGAATGGTATTATTACCACTATTCAATTGCTTCAAGTAAGCAATCTTACTAAAGAGCAGAGAAGGTATGTCAATCTGTTAAAAAATTCCGCAGAAAATTTCATTGCAATCATTGACAGCATTTTGGACATTTCCAAATTGGAATCCGGAAAAATAGAGCTAAATAACGAACCATTCAATCTCGAAGAAACAATAAACAGCATTTTTGATAATTTCCTGGTGGCCGCTAACGCAAAAGGACTGGAAGCGGGTTGCTATAAAGACCCTAAAATTGACTATGAAGTCATCGGCGATGAATTAAGGATAAAACAGATCCTGACAAATTTGCTCAGTAATGCGGTTAAGTTTACAGATGAAGGGTATATTTCATTCAGAACAAAACTCATATGTTCTGACGGCGACAAGCAAACGATCGAATTTAGCGTAAAGGATACCGGAATTGGGATAGATGAAAGTTACAAGCCGAAAATATTTGAAATTTTCAGTCAGGGGGATCTGTCAAAAAAGAAAAAGTATATGGGCACGGGATTGGGCCTTGCAATTGCAAAACAACTGGCCGAGTTAATGAACGGGCGCATTCATTTCGACAGTGAAGTCGGGAAGGGAAGCACTTTTTACTTTACATGCACCCTCAAGAAAAAGAGAAGTTCACTTAATTTTGCTGCCCAAAATGGCATTGGGGAAAAAGACAGTGCAGAGCAAAAAGAAAAACACAATCGATCAGCAAACAATAAGGTTATTTTATGCATAGAAGATAATTTAATTAATCAGGAAATCATGGAAAGCATAATTAGCAGGAGAGGATATAAATACCTGGCAGCATACGACGGCAATGAGGCACTGGAAAAACTGAAAAAAAACAGGGTGGATTTGATTCTTATGGACATACAACTGCCTGGCCTGAACGGGTATGAAGTTACAAGGATCATACGAAATATGGAGGACGGCAAAAAAAACATACCGATAATTGCAATGACGGCATATGCGATGCATGAGGACAGGGATAAATGCATACAGGCAGGAATGGACGACTATATATCAAAACCTATTGATATAGATAAGCTTTACAGTATGCTGGATACTTATCTGAAAACAGCGAAATAGTAAAATGAATAAAATGCCAAAATGTATTGTGCAGCTTTTTGCGAAATGGTATAATATACCTATACGTAACCTAACAAATGTTAGATAGGTGAAGTTAAGTTGCAGCCGGTTTTTTTGTAAAGAGGGGGGGGCCGGTTTGAAAAGCAACACGAACGACAGGATCAGATATGTTGCATTCAAACTATTTTTGGAAAAAGGGTATGAGGCAACAAACATAAGAGATATATGCAAGGAAGTGGGAATAAAGGCGTCCTCCCTGTATTTTTACTATAAATCCAAGCAAGAATTGTTTTTTAGTATATACGATGAAATATGGAATAATAAGATAAAGTTTTTGGAAAGCATTGAAGAATTGGGGCAGGATATCCCTCCGGATATTAAAATGTATGCCTTGTTTAAGAAAACTATTGAGTATTGTTCTAATGATATTGCAAATCAAAAATTCTTACTTAGGTATCATTTATTCCCGCCTGAAGAATTAATCAAAATGCTGAGAGACAAATATAGGTTCTGGGTGGACAGGGAAAACACCATTGTTGCAGGTCTGTTGAAAGAATGTATTGATAAAAAAATCTTAAGCAGCGACAGAAATATCAATGATTATTTAAAAAACTATACCAGATTTGTCAACTTTCAAATTATCGAAATGATTATTTCAAGCATAAAAATAAGCAGTATGGAAATTCATAGCCTGTGGTTAAAGTTTTGGAACTGCAATTTTTTGAATCAATAAATCCCGCTTTTAAGGGAGAAAGGTTTAGTGCAAAAGGGAAAATATGGAAAAGAAGCCCGATTTTATTGATTTCGACAAGAATATAAACCTGTTAAGCAGAATTGAAGAACATAGGAAAAAAATACACGACATGATTAATAATGGCAAAAATATTATATTCGATGATGAGACCATTAAATTGAGCCAGCACTTGGACAAGCTGATTGTTGAGTATTTAAGAGGTTCAGGGGGAGAACGGAGTGGACAGAAGGAGTAAGAGTCATGAACTTAATTATGAAAATTTAATAGATATGTTTCCATGTGCTCTCTATGTGATAAGGGACTCGGTAATAATCGATTGTAACAGTACTGCTGTAAAAATGTTTGGTTGTACGAGAAAAGAAGAAATTTTAGGACGTAAACCCTACGAGTTCTCGCCTGATAAGCAACCGGACGGGAGCTACTCAATTGAAAAAGGGCGGGAAATTATAAGAAATGCGCTAAACAGTGATAAAGAAACAGCTTTCAAATGGTTGCACAAAAGAAAAAACGGTGATATTTTTGCCGCCGACATTATTATTTATAACAAAAACGGGACTCTTTACGCAGTGATGACGGATATCAGCGAGATAGAGAAATTGAAGGGAGAATTGGAAGGGAAGAATTACCTGTACAGTATGCTGTTCGAAAACCATAAAACTGCCATGCTGCTGATTGATCCCGATACCGGCAACATATTGGAAGCAAATCAGGCTGCCGTTAATTATTACGGGTATACAAGAGATAAACTCTTAAGCATGAATTTGAAGGATATTAACACTCTTTCTTCAGATGAAATCAAAAAAGAAATGCAGCA
>JAMOAC010000532.1 GCA_023621975.1 Bacillota bacterium
ATCCACCGATACAAAATTTATGAAAAAGTCCTCGTGCCGGCGAAGGGACTCGAGAACAATGTCTGTCGTCATGCCCATAAACCCGTCCCAGAAACCGTCAAGGTTGACAACACGCTTTATCCCGTTACGCCTTAGCATTTCCACCGTTTCATCAAGGTCCGGTCTGGTGTTACTGTTGAATTCATCAAGCCACAAATCGGAATAAATCGACCCAAAATGACCATGGACGTCTATTGCAGGGAATTTGGGTTTTAAAACCTCATGTTGTTCGACAACCAACTGGGACTTGGGGTGGTATTCATGTAAGTAAAGGGGCCTGCCTCCGGTCATATATGTTCCTCCTCTATAGCATCCATTTTGCTTCTAACTATATCACACAAAAGATCCCCAGGGCAAGCAGAACAGAGGAACAGTTTTCAGGATAATTTTCTAATTTTTGTATGTACTGTTAATTATTTATGAATAGTATATCAATGAGAGGTTAATCTGACATGACAGTATTTGTTTCATCGCTTACTTTCCTATCAGTAATCTTAATGCGATCTTGAGATTTTTATAGTTAATCTGCTGTAGGCTATTTACAAATTGTTAGTGCGCAGCAAACGAAAATTTTATTATCATTTTGTGAGAATCTTCATCAAAAGGAACCATTAAAGCATAAGAAAATCATAAACTCTTTTATTGAAATCCTTTGCTTCTTCATATACAGCATGACCATACTCTTTATACATGCAAATCTCACAACCTATTTTCTCGGCAATTTCCACTGATGCTTCACTCGTTGTAATCTGATCACATTCTCCACCGACCACCAATACTGGACATTTAATTTCAGGAAGTTTTTCATAACAATCAAACGTTAAGATTGATGATTGAGTGTTGCAAAACGATTAAGGTCTTTCGGCTTAACAAAGTGGACAAGAAGGGGTATTGTAAGTTTGTATTTTTTTAAGTAAGATGTTGTATACATAAGAGAAAAGGTTTCTTTATTGATTGAAACATAGTCACCTTTTTTAGCATACATAACCCAGTTATTTATGTTTTTCCTGATAGTATCATTAGGTCTTGCAGCAGTAACAACTAATACAAGTTTGCGAACCTTATCGGGATATTTGATTGCAAGTGCCATTGAAATCATTCCGCCTAGCGAAACCCCCAAAAAGTCAGCACTATCAACCCCCAATTGCTTCATTGAATATACTATGTCATCTGCCATATCCCAGATTGAAAATCCTTCCGAAATATCGTGCCTTCTGTCAAATAAATACACTCGATAATCTTTTGCAAAACACTTATACATTAGTGCGAGAGATATCCCGGCCCCTCTTAGATCTCTGACACTTAATCCCTGAACAATTGTTAGATTGCGTGAGCCTACTCCGAATGCAATATAATCAATATAACTATTATCAATTTTTATTGTATCTTCAATAAGATTGTAAAACATAAAACGCTCCTATAAGTATTTAAATTCTTCCAGCTACTTACATATCATTATATAAACTTTAGATTTATTTATCCAAACGAATTAGGGGGCTTGTGGGCCTTCACTATCATGATTATCCATAGCGCTTTTTATATTTCTTTCCACTTTCACACTGGCAGGAATCATCTCTTCCAACATAACTTCCCGTCTGAATCAGTATTGTATATATGAGCTATCTACTAAAAAAAAGAAATGGGACAAAATTTTTCTGATTACCTTTGGAACGTACGGTTCCAAAAAGCGAAAGAATTGCTGTCAAAGGGTGATATGACAATAGATGAAATTAGTATTGCTGTAGGGTATTTGAACACATCTAGTTTTAGACGTAAATTTAAACAAGAGACCGGTTGTCTTCCGTCCGATTAAAGGTCACCTGTAAACTCCTCTTAGCCTTCAAGTTGGACAATGAACCTGTCCCTCGTCCCACGAAAAAACAGGCTGAAACCGGTAGGAAAGGTCAGAATAATCTTTTTGGCAGATTCGGTGCGCTATCTGGCACCGGCAAGCAGCGTTATACTACTGAGGTATATATAAATATCCATTGTTTTTCAAGCACTCGTAGTCCGTAATCCTTGCTCATCCTGACAGTAGTCTTTATGCCGGGGTAACCTTTCAGTTTTCCAAATCAGCCATTCCTAACTTTGCATGTAGTCACACAAGCCCTACCGGTTGTAGCCAATACCAGGAAAGTAACGGCAGTAAGTTTGTTCCTGGCAGATTTTTCTTTAATATATCCTATTAAGGAATGTATAAAACCATTGATTATGCAAAATCAATACTCCACCCCACGTGTCAAAGGTATTTAACAATTGTTGTTTAAAAGCACTAATTTCGTGATAAGCTTATGCTAAGGATACACCCCCAATTCATGTGCTAATTTCCCATATAGCATTTCTTGTAAATATTATAAAGGAATACTGCTGCTTCTGCCCTGGTGGCGTTAGCCAATGGCATAACCCGAACGCCATCACCTTTTATCAACCCTTCTCTTACCAGGTTTGCTATGCTTTCCCGTGCATAACCGGCAATTTGGTCTTTATCTGCAAACCTGTTAATAACTGAGATGTCAGAAGTCCTGTCAAGCTTGTTCAGAAGTACCAGTGTCCTTTCTGTCAGAACCATCATATCCTGCCGCGACATAGTCTCTTTCGGGTTGAACATGTTATTTCCCGTACCTTTAGCAATACCAAGTTTTCTGGCGATTCCTATAGCTTCATAATAGTAGTCACCAACATTTACATCGGTAAAGTTGTCTTCAAAATCAACATTCACGCCAAGCATTCTAACCAGCAGCAGTATGAAGTCTCCCCTGGTAATATTGACATTCGGAGCAAACTCTTTATTATTTATACCCTTGATGATGCCCCTGGAAGCCAATACTTCAATTTGTTTTTTAGCCCAGCTTATTTGCTTAATATCTTCAAAGGTTTTCTTGACATATACAACTGCATAATGACTAAAATGCGTAACACTAAATGTTACCATGCCCGTTTTGGAATCGTAATATCCATTGCTCACAGGGGTGACATTTCCTGCTCCATCAATATACCATACGATGATATGCTCAGGATCAGCCAACTCAGCTTCAGTAGGCTTATAAGGGATAGATACCTGTACAGGGGCATTCTTGTTTTCCCAGGATACCTGTTTGTCATTAATCTGCAATTCCAGTTTTATAAGCGGTCTATCACCTATTTCAGCCTGCAGTTCCGCCGGCAATTGAGTCTTATCACCTTTTGCTATTATCAAAGAGACTTTATCTAACTCATCCACTGATTCAGCAGGCAGCATATTTGACGGCATCACAACAATAGCAATTTCGGTCTTCACTATAGTTGCACTATCTGCTTTATCAGTACTAATGGCAGTTGATGGTACAGTGAGCTTATATGCCATGGCATCTTTAACAGCAGGTATATCAATAGTCACTGTCTTAAGCCCGGTTTCATCGGTTTTCGTATTCTCCAATATGTCATCAAGAACGGTTTCATCAATTTCAGCTTCGACAGTATTCTTATCGCTATCCAATTCCAGGTCAATGCTAACATTGACATCACCGCCGTTGACCACTCCCTTAGAATCAGGTTTCTCTTCGTCTGATTGTTCTCCCTGTTCTCCTGAATCTGTCCCTGGTTCGTCTCCGTCAGGTTTCTCTTCACCTGGCTGTTCTCCTTCACCTGGTCCAGGTTTATCTTCGTCAGGTATAGGCGGTATTATGATTCCTCCGCCACCCGGAACCTGCTTTATTACAATATTATAGGTTACAGTTTTCCCATCCACCGTTATTGTTAGTGTTTGGGAAGCTACAGGTTTGCTGCTGTCAAAACCGCTTATATTGCCTTTCGTTATCGGTACTTCTACCGTTGTACCATCGCTGTAAGTAGCTGTCACTACCAATCCGCTTATATCAAGTTCTTCTCCTACATAGTAGGTCAGCTTGTTTGCAGGAGTCTTTATGGCTATGCTTTCCAATACTGCAACTGAGAAGTTCACTTTGTATGTTATGGTTGTTTCTCCGTCTTCGGCCACCACTTTTACTTCAGCTGTGCCAGGTAAGCTTGTTGCTTGGGTTATGTTTACTGTGGCGTTGGCATCAGTCGGTGTTGCAGTTACCTCGGGCACGTCCGTTGTCCCGTATGGAAGGATTACTGTATATTCTTCAATATCGGGAC
>JAMOAC010000195.1 GCA_023621975.1 Bacillota bacterium
ATAATTAACGGACAATTAAATAATATACAATAAATGAAATGTTGTAAACCTCCTTTTCAAAAGGAGGTTTTTATTTGCAGTGGAACAATAGTGCATTTTTTTCGTCTACATAATATAATGTATTTAAAAAATAGCAAGATATGACGGAGGCTAAATATTATGGTAAAGAGTAACATGATAAAAAAAGCAATTTTAACGGTTCTCTTGATAACCCTGACGGGAATGTTGATTATAGCATCAGGACGTTCGCCGGATACTAAAGAGCAAGACAAAAATGAAGCGGATAATATTGAAGATTTGAATATCAGCGGAGAAGATAATACAAGTGAAGAAAATAATATAAATGAAGAAGATAAAATAAATGAAGCAGGTAACAGCGGAACGAATGATTCCGGTAATTCAAATAATTCAGATGCTTCGAATGACTCCGGTGCATCGGATAATGGCGAGGCGGCTGCAACAAGCCTTGGAGGAATATCACTTGGAGATACTCCCCAGGCCGTCATCAATATACTGGGAAAAAATTATACTGAATCCACCGAACCTGACATCGCGGGATATGTCGGCGAAGATATGACCGTTTGGAGCTATGAAAGCGGTATTACTGTAATTTTCGGGAAAACGTCGGGCAAGGTGTTGAAAGTCACGACGGCAAACCCGGATTTTAAAACTGATCTGGGAATCAAGGTCGGCGATGATGCAAAAACCGTGTACGAAACATACAAATCGTTAAGTGAAGAAGCAGAAAGCCGGCACAGCAATGAAATACTTGAAGGTTGGTTCCTTATGAAAGACGGAGCCGTTATGATTTTTGATTTTGACAAATCAGACGGCGCTATGGTGAACAGTAATGTCACACCTGATTCGAAAGTTGAAGAAATAATACTTGCATACTGGAATCATTTTGACTAGTAATTAACCAGCTACTGCAATTAAACTTGACAAAAACAGGATAGCTCATTAAAATGCGGTATGTAAACATAAAAAATAAAATATTAAACAAAGATATTTTAGCCTGGGGGGATTCATTTATGACTGTTTTGCTAAATGCGGTTGAACGGAAAGCAAGTGCAAAAAAAGTCAGAAAAATGGGTTACGTTCCAGGCAATATCTATGGGCCTGGAGTGGGAAGAAACCTGGATGTTCAGTTTGAGTGGAAAGAAGTAAACAGATTTTTGAGAAACCATTCCATAGGTGCCAAAACCAAGGTAAAAATTAACGGTAACGAATTGACCTGTGTTGTAAAGGATATACAATATGAACTGTTAAACAGCAATCCTATCCATATCGACCTTTATACTTCTTCTGAGAACAAGCCGGTGAAAGTAACGGTACCTATTAAAATAAAAGGCAAGGAGCTGCTTACCAAAGGCAACCTTGTTTTGAACACTTTTGTGGATCAGGTGGAAATTCAGGGACTTTTAAAGGATTTGCCCGAATTTATCGATATTGATGTTTCATCGATGAAGGACGGCGATGTCATTACCATGGGAGACATTAAGCTCCCTGAAGGAGTCAAACTGTTATCTGAAAAGGATGAAGTGGTGCTTACGGTAATAAGGCCTACTGAACGTGCTGAATCCTCTGAAACTGATGAATCAGCTGAAAGCAAGCAGGGCGAATCAGCCTGATGATAATTTTGCATTGGGATAACAGTACTCATTGGAATTGCAGTCCACCTTGAAAGGTGGACTTTTTTTTTCAAACGTTTTTGCGGTTTCAATCGTATTATTAGTGAAAGGGGGAAGTCAATTGAAAAGTTCTTTGTTGCGTACGAATGAAGAGCTGTTGCAGATTTATAACCGACATGTGAATACTGTCTACCGCATTTGCTTTATGTTCATGAAAAACAGGCCTGATACGGAAGATATGGTCCAAAACACATTTATTCGGCTTATGAAGGACAAAACCGTTTTCAAAAGTGAAGAGCATGAGAAGGCATGGCTTATTAGGACGGCTACAAATCTTTGCAAAGACCATTTCAGGCATTGGTGGTCAAAAACGGTAGGTATCAATAACGTGGAAGAAGTGGCGGTTGAGGAATCATTTAATGTAGACAGTATTCTTGAAAAGGTGATGGAACTTCCCTCAAGGTACAGGACTGCCGTGTATTTATACTATTATGAAGGATATTCTACTGCAGAAATAGCAGAAATATTGAAAAAAAGCCAGTCGACAGTCAGAGGCTATCTCCATGTTGCCAGAAAGCTTTTGAAAATGGAAATGGAAGGTGATTTTGAGTGAAAAAAGAAGATTTAAAGGCTTCTTTTGAACAAATCAAGCCCAGTGAAAGTGCAAAAAAAAGAATGCTGGAAAATATTTTGGATCACTCATACAGGAAGAAGGGAAGAACCATGTTATCGTTTAATTTCAAAAAAGTCATTCCTGCATTGGCTTTGTCGGTTGTAATAGCAGGCGGGCTGCTGACTTATTCAATGCTGCAAAAAAATTATAATTACAATTCAATGCCTGAGAGCAACGCGACAGACAGTGCCGACACGGGAAGAGAAGACCTGGCGGCTCCGATTCTTAACCAGTTTCAGATTGATGACAAGCTCTACGTATTATTATCTGATGATTTAAGACAGGAATTTGGTTTTCCGGCTACGGTAAACGAAGCTGATGTCGGAGAAAAAATAGGAGATATAGAAAACAGTCCTGATAAAAGCCTGATAGGAAGTGAAGTGTACAAATATATCCCTGCCGGAGGAGAATCGGTTGTTGCGGTAAAAAGGGACAATGGATACCAGCTTTTCAAATTCTTTACCTTTGAAAGTTACAACAACAACCAGGATGAAGATGCTATCAGGTACCTGACTCTATATGGCATTGACAGCGCAGATGATATTGCCAAAATTCAGTTTGTTGGCCATTCAGAACGCGGCAAGCTTGAAGACAGGATGGAGATTTTAGCGGAAATAACTGACAGGGATGAGATTACCCGGTTCTACGATTTTTATTCCGCATTGAAGAATTCCAGCGATAAATATTTCGACAAGCTGTTCAATTACAGTGAAGGTACGGATATTGGCAGGGGAAATGTTGAAGTTGATACTGCAATGCCGGATATTGAAGCACCGGACAAGGCAGTTTCGCCGGATGGATCTGTTGAGCAGGATGTAAAAGAGCCCGATCAAATTGGCAGTGTAGAAGATTTGCCAAAGAATATAACACCGGATACGGTTCATTATGCAGAAGACATGCCATTGCCAACAGCAGGCGTCGGCGAAAGCGGTGCGGTTTCTGCTGATACCCCGGTAACAGGCGACACTTCCAATACGGTTAGTCCGTCCCGCGGCATGATGGATACTGGAGAAACCATGTCAGGAACGGTGGAAGCAAATCCGGGAACTAGCGGGGAAGCACTGGCAAATCCCATAACAATCAGGATATATAATAAAAAGGGTGTATATTTCGATTCCATATATTATATGAACATTGGATTTATAAGCAGATACGAGGTGAGTGAAGACTTTGCCAACTTTATTGGCAAATATATAAAATAGCTACAAAGAATAAAGGATGGTTTTTATTGAATAAAAACATTAACTGTTTTATAATTATATGCAGGTTTTTAACGGGAGGCGTAGATGAGTTCGTTGATTTGCGCCTCTGTTGTTTTTTATGTTCTTTATGTTTTTTCTTATGATAAAAGCGGAAAGGATAAATTATTGCAATTTATGAAAATAAATCACGATAGTAGAGGAAATTCTCTGTTTAATAAAAAAACTATATTGTTCCTTATAAGCCAAAATATATCATTGTTTGGATCATCCGTTGTGGATTTTGCAATTATATGGTACATTACCCTGGAAACCTCATCCGGGTTTTGGCTAATGTTGTTTACTATCTGCGCTACCCTTCCGCAAGTGGTAATATCCCTGTGGGGTGGTGTGCTGGCAGACAGATATAACCGTAAGTATCTAATCATGTTTGCGGATGCGTTTATTGCGTTGACAACACTTGGCCTTGCCATTTCATTCTGGGAAGGTTTTCAACGTATAGAACTTTTGCTTATAGCATCAGTAGTACGTTCAATTGGTACTGGCATCCAGGCCCCCGCTGTAAATGCTATATATCCGCAGCTTGTGCATAAGGATGGACTGACTAAAATACAAGGCATTAATCAAACATTGAATTCAGTATTAATG
>JAMOAC010000544.1 GCA_023621975.1 Bacillota bacterium
GGCTAAGAAGGCTCTTGGAAGGGGACTTGGCGCACTGATAGGTACAACAGAAGAAGATAAGGAAAATAATTTGATGGGGTTAAGAATAAATGAAATCGAGCCAAATATAAACCAGCCAAGAAAGAATTTTGATGACGAAAAGCTTGTACAGCTTGCAGAATCAATAAAGCAGCATGGCATAGTACAGCCGATAGTTGTAAAAAAAGAAAACAATACCTATAAAATTGTTGCTGGAGAAAGAAGGTGGCGCGCTGCAAGAATTGCCGGTTTAAAAACAGTGCCTGTAATAATCAAGGATTTAACAGATAAGCAGATGATGGAAATTGCGCTGATTGAAAATTTGCAGAGAGAAGACCTGAATCCCATTGAAGAAGCCGAGGCCTATGATAATTTGGTTAAGGAATATAAAATGACTCAGGAGGAAATTTCACAGGTAGTCGGAAAGAGCAGATCTGCAATTGCAAATTCAATCAGGCTGCTAAGCCTTAATGAAAAAGTCCGGGAATTACTTATAAGCGGCGAAATCAGTAGCGGACATGCAAGGGCTCTGCTTGCCATAGAAGACGGTGAAATGCAGGTTAAGGCTGCAGAAGAAATAATAAAGCGCGGTTTGAATGTAAGGGAAACGGAAAAGCTGGTCAAAAGGTACCTTAATAAAAAGCCCGTAAAAGTAAAAAGAGAAAAAAGTGAAGAGATATTGGAAATTGAAGAGAAGTTCAGAGATATATTCGGAACCAAGGTGCAAATTACTCCAAATAAAAAGAAAGGGAAAATAATGATTGAATATTATACCAGCGACGAACTTGAAAGAATTATAGAATTAGTTATGAAACTGGAAAAAATAAGCAGCTTCTAGAATTAGTTTTAAGGCTTTTTTATCAAAGTGGTAATATTAAATTATGTCAAAATGAGAAAACGAATTTTAGAAGCAAATAAAGGCAAAATTAATTTTTGAGGTAATTTTTATGTAATTCTTTGTTAAAAGTATAATGAAAAATTCCCATTTAAGATTTACTTATTATTTAACCTAAAATTGAACACTTTTTATAATTCTCAGGATTTGCAATTTTTATGGATTGGAGTAAATGTTTCACGTGAAACATTTGAACAGGTAAGTTTGTAAAAAACGGGATTATTTGAGTTTTCTTGACAACAGTATAAAATATGATAGATAATTAAGTTTGCTAATATTTTACGGTACAGAGGGATTGTGTATGGATGAACTTTTCGGTATTTCATTTGAATTATTAATTGCGATTGTCCTTAATTTTATACTTATATTAATTATATTTATTATGGCATTAAGCAACAGATACAAGATTAAAAAGCTAAAAGCAAGATATGAAAAGTTTATGAGAGGGTTAAGCGACAGAAATATTGAACAATTGATAGATGATTGCATTGATAGTGTAAGGTATGTTAATGAAAGAAATAAAGACATTGAAAACCAGATAAACAGAATTGAAAGAAATTTGCTGCACTGCATTCAGAAAATCGGAGTAGTGCGTTTTAATGCATTTGACAATGTGGGAAGCGATTTGAGCTTTTCAGTGGCATTACTCGATTGTAACGATAACGGCGTTGTATTAAGTGGCCTGTATTCAAGGGAAAGCTCAACAACTTATGCTAAACCGGTTGTAGCCGGAAAGTCTACATATCCGTTATCTGTAGAGGAAATTAAAGCTATTGACATAGCCATAAAAACCTACAGGGAGTATCCATATTTGAAAGGCATGAAAGAAGATAACAGAAGGGAAATATGAAGAGATGAGGTTATTGTTATGGAAAATGGAAAAAACGGTAAAGCTAAAGTATGGGTGTACGCGTTAATATTATTTACAAGCGCATTTATCGTACTTTTGATTACCGCTTACAGTCAGATAAAATTTACAAAGAATATTGACAATCTTGAATTGGAGATAAATCTTAAAGAAAATGAAAAAAATATGTTTCAGTTAAATCTGAATACTGCTCTTGAAGAAAACGAAAAGCTGCTCAATGAAAATAAGGAGCTTAAAGAGCAGTTGGAAAAGGAAAAGGAAACCGTTGAAAGTCAAAATAGAAAAATATCTGAAATTGAAAGAAACAGCGACAATATTGTTAATTCATATGATAAGCTGATATATGCACTG
Organism: Bacillota bacterium; assembly: GCA_023621975.1. Next base: position 2,133 of record JAMOAC010000544.1, read on the forward strand.
GACGCATATGAAAAAGGTGACTACGTAAGCTGTGCTTTAACACTGCTTCATGAAGTCAAACCAGAGTATCTTAAAGGTGACGGACTTAGGAAATATAATGAATTGGTTGAGAAAACTTTTTACAAAGCGGCTCATAATTTATACAGTGAAGGATTAAATTTATATAGAAATAAACAATATGACGAGGCTGTTGAAAAGTTCAGTAAGTCCCTCGAAATATCGGACAGTGAGTATTTCTCAGACGATTGCCTGTACCTTATTGCATATGCAAGATATAATCAGGGAAAAAAAGAGGAGGCATTATCCTACTATGAGAAATTATTAAATAAGTATCCTGACAGTAATTATGCAAAAAATTCTGATATGATTCTAAAAATATTTAAAAATTAATACGGAGGAGAATGGCTATGCTCGATTTAAAAGTCGTCAGAAAGAATCCTGAAATATTGAAAAAAGCACTGGAAAAGAGCAAGGAAACTTCATTTGATATTGATGCTTTTTTAAAACTGGATGAAAAAAGAAGGGAACTGCTTGTAGAAGTTGAACAGTTGAAGAACAAACAGAATACTGATTCAAAGCTTGTACCCCAGTATAAAAAAGAAGGCAAGGACGTATCAGGCCTTATGAAAGAAATGAAAGAGCTTTCAAATAGAATTAAGGAACTTGATCAGGAAGTAAGGGACGTGGATGAAAAAATACAGCAGATGATGCTGATGATACCGAATGTACCGAATGAAAGAGTTCCGCAGGGAACAAGTGATGCCGACAATAAGGAAGTGAGGAGATGGGGTGAGCCTCGCAAATTCGATTTTGAGCCAAAAGCTCATTGGGACATAGGCGAAGCGCTTGGCATACTTGACGCCGGAACAGCAGCAAAAGTAACCGGGGCAAGATTTACGTTTTATAAAGGTGCCGGAGCAAGGCTTGAAAGAGCACTTGTTAACTTCATGCTTGATGTTCATGTTGAAAAACATGGCTATACGGAAGTATTTCCGCCGTTTATGGTACATAGGAACAGCATGATCGGTACTGGCCAGCTTCCAAAGTTTGAGGAAGATGCGTTCAAGGTTGTAAATACAGACTATTTTCTTATTCCTACTGCTGAAGTACCTGTTACAAACATGTATCGCGAGCAAATTCTGGATGTATCGCAGCTTCCTATCTATCATGTTGCGTATTCAGCATGTTTCAGAGCAGAAGCAGGTTCAGCGGGAAGGGATACCAGAGGCCTCATAAGGCAGCATCAGTTTAACAAGGTGGAACTTGTTAAATTTACCACGCCGGAAACATCATATGACGAGCTTGAAAAACTGACAAATGATGCTGAAGAAATCCTGCAGCTTCTTGGACTGCCGTACAGGGTTGTAATGCTGTGCGTAGGAGACCTGGGCTTTTCATCTGCGATGACATACGATATTGAGGTATGGATGCCCAGTTACAATAGATATGTTGAAATATCTTCGTGCAGCAATTTTGAAGCATTTCAGGCGAGAAGAGCAGGCATAAGGTTCAGAAGGGGTCCAAAGGAAAAACCGGAATTTGTTCATACTCTTAACGGTTCCGGGTTAGCTGTAGGAAGGACTACCGCTGCAATACTGGAGAATTATCAGCAGCCTGACGGAAGCGTTGTAGTTCCTGAAGTGCTGAGAAAATATATGGGCGGCATTGAAGTTATCAAGTAATATGTGTCATGCATAATATACGTCATGCACAAGCTGGGACTATTGGGATAAAATAAAAAAAATTAATGATTTAAATAGGATTGACAAGATGCTCATTTCATTCTATAATATAATTCGTCGCTTTAATTTCCGCGGAGAGATGGTCGAGCTGGTTTAAGGCACCGGTCTTGAAAACCGGCGTAGGCGCAAGCCTACCGTGAGTTCGAATCTCACTCTCTCCGCCAAATATATATAAATAAAAAATAATTGGAGAAGTACCCAAGTAGGTTGAAGGGGACGGTTTGCTAAACCGTTAGTAGGGGTAAACCCCTAGCCCGGGTTCGAATCCCG
>JAMOAC010000153.1 GCA_023621975.1 Bacillota bacterium
CCGGGAAATAACAAGAAAAGATGTGGACAGGCTTCTGCAGGAAGTTTGTTACGTGGATTTGCCGGAAGATAAAAAAATAATTGATGTTGTGCCACATCAATTTATAGTTGACGGGTATGACGGGATAATGGATCCCGTAGGCATGATGGGAGTTAAGCTTGAAGTTGAGGCAGACATCATAGCCGGCAAAATAACATCGGTCAGGAATATCGTCAGAAGTGTTGAAAAAGCCGGCCTGAAAATAGACGGGCTTATAGCTGAAGCTTATGCTTCCGGACATATACTCCTTACGCCTGAAGAAAAGGAAATGGGAGCTATATTGATTGACGTAGGCGGAGGAGTTACCGATGTGTCGGTATTTAAAAACAGAAGGCTTGTTTTTTATGATTCAATACCTGTAGGAGGAGATCATATCACCAACGATATATCGATAGGTTTAAAAATCCCGTATTCTGAATCCGAAAAAATAAAGAAACAATATGAACTGGCGTTGTCGTCACTTATAAAAAATGATCAGCTGATTACAGTAACCGATATAAATGATAATAAAAGAAAGAGCATAAGAGTTTCTGAAGTTGTAGAAGTGATTGAGGCTAGAGTGTATGAAATCTTTTCACTGTGTAACGATTTAATCCGCAATTCGGGTATTCATGTAGATTCCGGCATGAACGTGGTCCTCACGGGAGGAGGAATTTCCTATGTTGACGGAAACAGGCAGCTTGCAGAGGAAGTATTTGAACTGCCCACAAGAGTAGCATCATTAAAAGCCGCTAATCTGGAAAAGCCTGAATACACTGTTGCGGCAGGAATGATAATGTACATATCATCCATGTGGAGCAGGGATAAATGCGGAAGCATTATCAGTGAACAAAAAACTGATAATACGGAAAAGAAAGCAGGATTTTTTGAGAAACTGATTGATTTTTTCAAAAGTTTATTTTAACATCTGAAAGCCGGAAAATAAATTTACGCTTTGCGTCAAATACGATATTGCTTTAATTAAAATAATAATATAATATATTTAATATAGAATATGCAATATGCGCTTTCTAATTGGAAATTTATGTTAATTTATTTGTGTTAAAATACAAAGGGTTTAGGCCGTATAAGCAAATGATAAAGGGGGACTTAAATTGCTGGAGTTTGACATCGATATGGCACAATTTGCCCAAATAAAAGTAGTTGGGGTCGGGGGCGGCGGCAATAATGCTGTTAACAGGATGATAGCGGCTGGTCTTCGTGGCGTTGAGTTTATAGCAGTTAATACAGACAAGCAGGCACTGTTCCTTTCAAAGGCAAATACAAAAATACAAATAGGCGACAAGCTTACAAAAGGTCTTGGAGCCGGCATGAACCCGGAAATCGGCGAGAAAGCTGCCAATGAAAGCAGGGATGAAATCAGTCAGGCTATAAAGGGAGCAGACATGATATTTGTTACTGCCGGTATGGGAGGCGGTACCGGTACCGGAGCTGCGCCTGTAGTTGCACAGATTGCAAAGGAAATGGGAATACTTACTGTTGCCGTAGTTACAAAACCTTTCATGTTTGAAGGCAGAAAAAGGATGCAATATGCAGAACGGGGAATAGAAAACCTTAAGGCAGCGGTAGATACTCTGGTTGCAATTCCTAATGACAGGCTTTTGCAGGTTGCTGAGAAAAAGACGTCCATAGTTGAAGCTTTCAGAATGGCAGATGATGTTTTAAGACAGGGTGTTCAGGGTATATCTGATATAATTGCTGTTCCTGGATTAATAAATCTTGATTTTGCTGATGTCAAGACGGTTATGCAGAATACCGGCTTGGCTCATATGGGCATAGGGAAAGCTTCAGGTGAAGGCAGAGCTGAAGAAGCAGCAAAAATGGCAATACAGAGCCCTTTACTCGAAACATCAATAGAGGGTGCAAAAGGAGTACTTCTGAACATAACCGGAGGTACAGATCTTGGATTGTTTGAAATAGATACGGCAGCCGGGCTTATACAAAAGTCTGTAGATCCTGATGCCAATATAATTATAGGAGCAATTATTGACGAAAACCTCAATGACGAAATACGTATAACTGTTATTGCAACCGGTTTTGATAACAGTCCTAAGATTAAGAAACCGGCTGATAAAGTAGCCGATAAATCAGGCAGAAGCGTAATTGAAAGACCACCGGTTATTGATACAGCCGGTGATGAACTTGATATACCGACATTTCTTAGGAGGAACAGGTTCAAATAGATTATAGTTTGTTATATCTAAAAGAGTAAACCATATCAATTAGGAAAAATATTTATTTAATTATAAAAACATTCTGATATAGATTCAGGATGTTTTTTTTTGTCACACTTTTTATTTTTTCTACACCGCCTTTTGACAAAAATAACGAGACATTAATAGTATAATGGGGTGTATAGATGAGAGCAATTGAAGTAATAAAAGTACAGGCATATGAATATATGTAAAATAGGGTATGTCTGATGGTGGGGTATAGGCATTGGAAATTTTTCTTGATGTGCTTTTACTGGAAAATATCATTATGAACTATTTCATACTGCTGGTTACATCAAAGCTGTCAAGAAGCAAGACAACCAACCTCAGAATATTTTTAGGTGCTCTTGCAGGTGCGGTGTATGTTGCGCTTATGGTGTTAATGCCGGGTTTAAAGATATATTATACAGCTTTTGCTAAAATTTTACTATCGATTGTAATAATACTGATTACCTTCAAACCAAAAAATATTGGCTCACTGTTTAAAAATTTGGCGGTTTTTTACATATCAACTTTTATATTTGCGGGAGCCGCACTTGCCTTTATGTATTTTGACCAGGGAGAAGTGTTTGTCAGAAATGGGGCGGTTTATGTTTTCTGGCAGTCAAAGTGGACGGTACTTATATTGTCGGTAGTTTTGGTTGGAATTATTGTAAGGATATTCTGGGAGATAATCCAGTTTAAATTTGTAAAGGAGAACCTCCTTATACAACTTAAAATTGCCTTTGATAACAAAATAAGCAATCTTCCTGCTCTGATTGACACGGGTAATTCACTTAGGGACCCCATAACGAACATGCCCGTCATAGTTGTGGAATTTAGTGCAATAAAGGAAATTCTGCCTTCTGATATAAAGGCTATTTTTGAAGAATCAAAGGAGAATGATCTTGATTCGATAAGCTGCATAATTTCAGATTCGAAGTGGTTTTCAAGGTTCAGACTTATACCTTACATGTCCCTTGGCAAGGAAAACGGCATGTTGATTGGTTTTAAGCCTGACTACGTTGAAATAGGAGAAGATGAGGAAAAGAAGGGGATGAGCGATGTGATAGTGGGCATATACAACAAGGCATTGACAAAAACTGAAAAATACAAGGCACTTTTAAGTCCTGAACTAATATAAGAAAATTTATGCACAAGGCGTGACAAAACAATCAAAAGGGTGATGAAGTATGAACTTATTGAAAAAAATCAGACTTTCCATTGCCATCTGTTATATTAATCTGTGCAGAAAAGCCGGCAAATACATAGGCCTGCCTGTACATTATATTGGCGGAAGTGAAGCACTGCCACCCCCGTTAAGCAATGAAGAGGAGCACTATCTTTTGAACAGGCTTGAAAAAAGCGATTATGCGGTGAAATCGATTCTTATAGAAAGGAATTTAAGGCTTGTTGTATATATAGCACGTAAGTTTGAAAATACCGGCGTTGGTGTGGAGGACCTGGTTTCAATCGGGACTATCGGGCTTATCAAGGCAATAAATACATTTAATCCCGCAAAAAATATCAAGCTGGCAACATATGCATCACGGTGCATAGAAAATGAAATCCTGATGTATCTCAGGAGAAATAACAAGGTAAAGGCTGAAATTTCGATCGATGAACCGCTTAATATAGATTGGGACGGTAATGAGCTGCTTCTTTCAGACATACTTGGGACGGATAATGACATAATACACAGGAGTATAGAAGATGAAGTTGACAGGGAACTGCTAAAAGCAGCAATGAAAAAACTATCGGTACGTGAGAAAAAGATTATGGAATTGAGGTTCGGCCTTACAAACGGCGTGGAAAAGACTCAGAAAGAAGTAGCCGATATGCTGGGGATTTCACAATCCTATATATCCAGGCTGGAGAAAAGAATAATAAGCAGATTGAAGAAGGAA
>JAMOAC010000046.1 GCA_023621975.1 Bacillota bacterium
AATGAAGAAAATGTTGGAGAACAAAACTGCAATTGCAATTTTTACAATACCTGCACTGACAATTTTTTCAGTGTTCATAATTGTATCGACAGTGAGAATGGCGATTGGGAGCTTGTATGACTGGGATGGCATCCTTCCCGGAACTTATGTGGGACTTAAAAATTTTAAGCGCCTGTTTTCAGATGATATTTTCTATATATCACTGAAAAACGGCCTGATTTCAGCAATTATATTAATCATATCCCAGTTTTTGCTTGGACTGGTTCTGGCTTTGGTAATTTCTGACAAGGAAATAAAATTCAGAAAAGTATTTCGTACTACATACTTTATACCCAACATACTGTCAATTTCTGTTGGGTGTCTTTTGGGAATTCAGGCGCTGCTTAGTGACGGCGGTCTTATCAATAATATAATTCATGCGCTGGGAATAAATTATACCCAGAGCTGGCTGTCAAACCCCAAAACAGCAATATACGCCGTTGCCATGGTAAACGGATGGCAGTACCTGGGAGTTTACGTTATTTTATTCTATTCCGGCATCAAATCCATACCGGCTTACTACTATGAAGCTGCAAGAACAGACGGTGCTACCAAAATTCAAACATACATTCATGTCATTATTCCTCTTTTAAGCGAGGTTATAAGATACTGTCTGCTTTTTGCAATACTGGGCGGACTGAACCAATTTGTACACAATCTTTCAATAACGGCAGGCGGGCCCGGCGAAAGCACGTATTCATTAAACCTGTTAATGTACATGAAAGCTTTTGGAAGCAGTGATTTTGGATATGGAAGTGCTGTAGCCGTAATAGTTGTGCTGCAATCCTTAATTTTAACAATACTGATAAATAAATTCATAGCAAGGGAAAAAATTACGTATTAGGGGATAGATCCGATGAACATTAAGAAAATTATAAAACAGGTAATAATATATATAGTTTTATCGTTTTTCATGATAATTTCCGTATATCCGCTGATATGGATGTTTTTCAACTCGTTTAAGACAAATGAGGAAATATTTCATACCAATCCCTTTGGGTTTCCGACGGTATGGCAGTTTTCCAACTACCTTAAGGCGTTTACAAAATACAGAATGGATATATTTTTCTTAAACAGCGTTGTTGTCGCAATAGGGACAGTGATACTGACATGTTTGCTGGCACTGATGTTTGCATATTCTGTAAGCCGAATGAGGTGGAAACTAAGCAAAGTTGCCAATATATATTTAATGACCGGACTTATGATACCTATACAGGTAATCATGATACCTCTTGTCCTGATAGTCAGGTCTTTACGTTTATATAATACCTATCCCGGCCTGATATTGCCTTATACGGCTGCAAACCTCGCATTTTCAGCAACGGTGTTTTATGGCGCATTAAGGACAATTCCTGCTGAAATGGAGGAGGCTGCCTGCATAGACGGTGCAAGTATCTACAGGACCTTTTTCAGCATAATAGTGCCTATTGCGAAATCATCGATAGCTACGGTAATAATATTTGTTTTCCTGAATTCATGGAATGAATTTCAGATTGCAATGGTGCTTACAAGCAAGGTTTCAGCCCAGACGCTTCCGTTAGGACTGATGACGTTTATGGGTGAGCATACCGTGGATTGGGGCGGAATGTCAGCTGCCATGGTAGTGGCCAGTTTTCCTGCAGTTTTGATATACCTGCTTTTCAGTGAACGTGTAGAAAATGCACTTACCGTCAGCGCAGCCATAAAATAAATATCTATTTTCAGAAGTGATGGGCGTAATGTAACTTTATTACTGAGGAAAAGTTCGACGCCCATTTTTTAGTTTTTACTGGTAATAGTTTCCTTGTAAATTTCCTTGGAAATCCAAATTTTTGTTTGCGTTAAAAAATTATAAAATGTATAATAAAATATGGATACAGAAATCGTATTTATTGTCTGGCCTCCATTAATGAATTATTATAAGTAAACTGATCGTATTTTTTTTATGTTTTGTTTTTTTTTTGGAACAAACAGAAAGACAGAGGCATTATTTTATTTTATTCACTTGAAAGTGAGTGTTCTGCATGAAAATAAGAATAGAGAGAGTTACACTGAGAACATTCATAATTGTTTTTTGCATATTGTCAATTGTAATGATACCTTTTATCGTATTCCTGTCATATCAGTTTGCCGAGTACTCTTTTGATGAAATAAAAAGCTACAATCAGAGCAAGGTAAATCAAATAGCAGATAGCATGGACTTTTTCCTGAACAATTTAAAAGTATATGCCTTAAGCATTTATGAGGATTATAACGTGCAAAACTGGATGTTTTCACAGGAAGACGATATTATACTGCAAAAACTTGCCGAAAAATCAATACGTGGGTTTATGTCAACACAACCGTTTATTTACAATTGTTATGTTATAAACACACGATTAGGTAAGATTCTCGATTTTCGCGATTCGAATGCAACAACTGATACCTTTTATGATAAGGAGATACTTAAATACATATACAAAGAGAAGAAAGACTTTTTGCGTTTTTTCAACCATACCGCTAACGGCGAATCATATCTGGCTTTAATAATTCCTACAACTCCTGCAAAAAAGGATTACTATGGATATATAGTACTTCTTATTGATAAAAAGACACTCCGTTCTGTTTTCATGTCAGGCACAGAAACTATTGGACAGGAAATGTTTATACTGGATTCACACGGAAACCTCATTCTTGCCACACAGGGGATAGATGATAAGCCTGAAGTGGATGATTTCCTAGATGCAGAAAAGAATGGCACAGGACACATCAATTTAGACTACCAGGGCAAAACATGGTCTACAAACTATTCACGCCTGGAATCACAGAATTGGACGCTGTTTTCCATGAATACGTATAAAAGCCTGAGTTTACATATAAATGCATTCAGAAACAGGCTTATATTGTATGTTACAATGTTTTTTATAATTTTACTTATAGTTGTCTTCTGGAATTCCATCAAGGCATACAAGCCGCTTTATTATTTATCCGAGCAGATACAGAAGCGGCTGGGAAACAAGCGCTGTAATAAAAGAATTTCTCTGCTGTCTGATGAACTTTCAACACTGCAGAAAAATTTTCAACAATTATTAAATGATACTGATAAAATGAGTGAATCCATAAGAAAAAACCGTTATATTATCAGGGATGAAAACATCAGGCAGTGGATACTGCAAGGCAAAATGGACAAATTCATAAAAGAGTTTATTGAGACTGAGAGCACCCTTTTCAAATACAAATATATATATGTTGTTGTTGCAAGAATTGATTCTTATGAAAAATTTTACGAGGAGAATGATTTTTCGACCAGAAAATTAATGAAGTTTGCAATGCTGAATATTGCAAAGGAATTAATGGAGCAAAACGGCTGGGGCATTGAAGGAGTGGATATGGGCAGCAACCATATTGTCCTTCTGGTTGGAAGGAATGAAAAAATAAGCCAGGATTATTTAGATGCCGTTAAGAACATAACTGTTCAGATATCGAATCTGCTTAATATTTCAACGGCTATAGCCAGCAGTTACCACATGGATATAAATTGTGATCTGAGGCAGGTGTACAATGACACCCTTGAGCTTACTACACTTAAATTTATAAATGGTGAAGACAAGGTTTATACGAGTGATGATTATGAGGAATATGCCAAGATGCAGCAACCTATACCGGATGAAGATGAACTTAATGATATTATTGAGGTAGTAAGGCGCGGAAAGGTAAATCAGATAAAGCACCTGACCGAAAAACTGCTAAGGCATATGAAAAACCTGTCCTATGAGTCATGCAAATTACAGCTTATCTATATTGTCTATTTTATCGCAAAAGAGTTCAGCAAAATGGTTGACATAATGGAAGAAGAAAGCATTAGCCAGTTTATAGAAAGATTCAGCACGCTCCAGGAGTTTGGTACCTGGTTGGAGGCAACCCTTACTGAAATTTCAGAAAGTATCGGGGCAAACAATGTTTCAAAAAGAAAAGAAGAGATTGCCGCGGAAATCGTTGAATATGTCAAAGACCATATTCAGGACCCAATGCTGACCCAGGAAGAAATAGCCACACATTTGTCATTGTCATACAGTTATATCAGGAGTATTTTTAAAGAGGTATTCAATACAACCCTGGCCAACTATATACTGAATGA
>JAMOAC010000248.1 GCA_023621975.1 Bacillota bacterium
AAATACATATAAAGTAGGAGAAAAAATGAGTAATGTATTGATCACTGGTGGAGCAGGGTTTATTGGTTCAAATCTGGCGCACGACCTTGTAGAAAAAGGGAATAAGGTTATGATCATTGATGATTTATCAATGGGACGGTTGGAAAATTTAGTTGACATTCAAGATAAGATTACTTTTATTGAGCATGATGTTTGCGATCATGAATTTATGCATGAATTGCTATTGAAGAATAATTTTGATTATATTTACTACCTTGCCGCCGTGGCTAGCGTGGCTGATTCAGTAGAACGTCCGGTACCGACTCACAAGATTAATCAAGAATCTGTCTTAGATACTTTAGAGTTTATTAGAGCAAACGAATTAAAGATTAAACGGTTTGTCTTTTCTTCGTCGGCAGCCGTGTATGGTAATTTAAAGGCATCGCCAAAAAAAGAAGATATGCCAGTACAGCCATTAACGCCCTATGCGGTTGATAAATATGCCTCCGAGCGCTTTACTCTTGATTACAATTATCTATATGGGGTTCCAACAGCTGCTGTTCGTTTCTTTAATGTTTATGGACCAATGCAAAATCCGGAGTCGCCATATTCGGGTGTTTTATCCATAATTACGGACAAACTGCAAAAAAATGAAACTTTCACACTTTATGGAGATGGCTCACAAACGCGGGATTTTGTTTATGTTGGGGATGTAGTTGCTGCGTTGCAGTTAGTTGCAGAAAAAACACCAGTCAGCACGGTATATAACATAGCTGATGGTGGTGAAACATCATTGAACGATGTGATTCATACATATGAAGAAGTAGCTCATAGAAAGCTGAATATTAACTACTTGCCAAAACGTAATGGGGATATTGATAAATCTTTGGCAGACGTTACTAAGATTAAGACATTAGGGTTTAAGCCTAAGTGGACGTTAAAAGATGGCTTAAAAGAATATTGGGATTATGAAGAAAAGAGGGCGGAGAATCATGGACAGCACGAATAGTAATGTACATATTACCGAAACTTCACGAGATAATACATATGAATATTTAAAACATATTGGTGAACCTATTCCTAAAAGTAAACTAATCTGGAAACGTTTGTTAGATATTTTATTTGGAGTAATTGGTTTAATTATCAGTGCCCCTTTCATTTTGGTTTTTGGAATTATTATCAAATTAACATCACCTGGACCAGTATTTTTTAAACAAGAGCGTGTTGGCTATATGGGCAAAAATTTTAAGGTTATCAAATTACGCTCCATGCGGAATGATGCCGAAGCAAAAACAGGTGCAGTATGGGCTAAAAAGAACGATCCGCGAGTAACTCCGGTTGGTCGCTTTATGCGCAAAACGCGAATTGATGAGATGCCACAGTTTTGGAATGTTTTAAAAGGTGACATGAGTCTAGTTGGGCCACGACCAGAAAGACCAGAACTTACTGAAAAGTTTTATAAGCAATGGCCGGAATTTCCGCAACGCTTGCGGATTATCCCGGGGATTACAGGTTATGCCCAAGTAAATGGGGGCTATGATCTTAAACCAAACGAGAAATACAAGTTGGACAACTATTACATTGAACACTACTCGTTGTGGCAAGACTGCAAGATTGCTTTTGAGACGTTCAAGATTATTTTTACTGGTGATGGGGCTAGATGAGTGCAAATAATTTACACAAAGTTGCAATTATAGTGCCGGTTTTTAATGCCGAAAAAACTTTGAAGAGATGTTTAGATTCAATAGTACATCAGGCCCTGGATGATTACGAAGTGATCGTCATTAATGATGGTTCTTTCGATCATTCTTTAAAAATAGCAACAAAATACGCTGTCAAATATCATTTTCTGAAAGTAATAGATCAACCAAATAAAGGTTTGTTTGTCACCAGACAAGAGGGCATAAGGCTGGCCAATTCTGAATACATTGGTTGGGTAGATGCTGATGATTTTGTAGACAAGACGATGTTTTCAACATTGTATAATCAAGCTGTAATCAATGATTCAGAGCTAGTTTATTGTGGGTATAACCTAAAACCTTACATCATTTCCTTTGACAACTACAGCACTGCATTACTGGAGGTGGCATGATGGCCACTTCGTATTCAGTTCTTATGTCAGTGTATTACAAGGAATCCCCGGAATTCCTTCGCACAAGTATGGAAAGTATTCGGGTCCAGACTGCTCCAACAAACGATTTTGTGGTTGTGTGTGATGGTCCATTAACTTCCGAACTTGATGCGGTGCTACGGGAAGAACAAGAAAAGTTTGAATCTGCGTTGCATATTCACAGGTTGGAGAAAAACGGCGGCCTAGGTAATGCTCTAAACGAAGGCTTGAAGATTTGTCGAAATGAGCTGGTCGCCAGAATGGATAGCGACGATATTAGCAGACCAGATCGTTGTGAGAAGCAACTGCGTGTATTTGAACAGAATCCAGCGATCGACTTCACCAGTGGAACGATCAGCGAATTTGAAACAGATCCGAAAGTGCCTTCTGGAGAGCGGTATCTGCCAACTACAAATGAAGAAATCATCAGGTTCTCCAAGAAGAGAAATCCTATGAACCATATGGCTGTGATGTTCAAAAAAGATGCTGTCGAATCCGCTGGAGGATATAAGGAGACATTTCATCTCTTCGAAGATTATTACCTCTGGGTTCGAATGCTGAGAAAGGGATTTAAGGCAGAGAACATTCCGAATGTTTTGGTGGATGTTCGTACACCTGCAGATATGTATCTCCGGCGTGGCGGCAGAGAGTACGCAAAGACGATGATGAAGTTTCACAAATGGCTGAGAAGTACAGGCTGGACGTCTGAACTCGATTTTCTGACAGGAGCAGTTCCACACGCAGCGGTTTGTGTCATGCCGAATGGAATAAGAAAATTGATCTACAAAGGGCTTAGAAAAGAATGATCAAGATTGGTTTTGTAATCAACTACATAACGAATAATGGTCCAAGCAATGTGATCTTGGATATCATACGGAATCTGGATAAAGAGCAGTACAGCGTTTCTTTGATCACACTTTTCAAAGGTAATGACGAACGCATCGTTGCTGATCTTAGAAACAATGGTGTCCAGATATTCACTTGTAAAACTCTTAGTCGGGCAAAGTGCCTACTAGGACAGGACAGGGAATTCCAAGAGCTTGTAAAAAGAGAAGAGTTTGACATCATTCATTCCCATGGAATCATTCCAGACATTCTTTCTTCAAGGGTTAAAACATCTGTGAGGAAGGTTACCACCCTTCACAACAATATGTTTGAGGACTATGTGCAGACGTATGGAAAAGTGAAGGCGAAGATCTTTATAAAGATGCACATTGATGCTCTTAAGAAAATGGACTGCCGCGTAGGATGCTCTAAGTCGGTCTATCAGGTGATGCGGAAGTATCTGAAAAATGTAATATTTATCCGCAACGGTATCAAACCAAAGATTGCAAAGCACACTGTTACGAGGAAAGAACTAGATATTCCAGAAGATGCGGTTGTGTTCGTTTTTTCGGGTGGGTTGTCTTTTAGGAAAAATGTACAATTTTTGACACAAAATTTTGTACAATATCACAATAAGGATGAATACTTATTACTGCTTGGAGATGGACCAGAAAGAGAAGCCTGTGAGCAAATGGTGGATGACCACGTAAAGCTGTTGGGTTTTCAGGACGATCCAGCGGCTTATTACAACATAAGCAATATTTATGCATCAGCTTCAAGATCAGAAGGATTTTCCATTTCTGTGTTGGAAGCACTGTCGTGTGGCTTAGGTCTGTTCCTATCAGATATTCCATCACATCGAGAAGTGGTCGGAATGGGGGAAGATTTATATCTTGGCGAGAACTTCTCTATTCAAAATGATGGCCGGAGTTTTAACACAGCAATGGGAGAACTACGAAAAAATTTTAACAGAGTCGATAAAGAAGCAATAAAAGATTTTCAACTGAAAAAATTGTCTGATAAGGCCATGACAGCAAAATATGACAAAGAATATAACAAATTTTTGAAAGCCGGGGATTAAGCATATGGAAAAAGTTAGTATAATAATTCCGGCTTATAATGCTGAAAAATACCTAGAGCAGTGCCTCGATAGTGTCTGTTAAAAGAAATATAAAAACATTGAATTTTTGATTGTAAATGATGGATCAACCGACTCTAC
>JAMOAC010000317.1 GCA_023621975.1 Bacillota bacterium
CTTCAATTTTTCCAATACCGTACCCATAACAAAAGGACTGGTACATGCTGGATACAATTATAGCACACAACATTTCCCTTTCGTCCTTGTCCAGTCCCCTGTCGGTAATCTGAATGAAATCCCTGGTTTTTTCTCCGGCTATAAGTCTTATGGCTTCCCGGGTACCTGTAAGTTCTTTTTCCAGTTTGTCTTTAGCCTGATTAAGATACTCCCTGATGGTCTCTTCGAAATTATTGACTTTTTCCGTTTTTTTATTCCTGCCGGCCATTTTACCCCTCCTAGGAAAGTATATATATACTAATTATTCCATAGGGGAGGTAAAACTATACAAATCACAATAAATTTCCATGTATATTTTTATCTTGTGGGTGAATACTCATTTTCCCGGGCTGCAAGCTTTATCTGTATTGTCATGAAATCTCCCGATTCCCTTGACAGGTGCGTGACATTTATGACATCACCAGGTTTCTTGCTGTATATATAACACCTTAGCTGCATCATGGTATTTATCTCAATGCCATCCGCCTGGGTAATAATGCACCCCTCCTTGATTCCCGCCTTGTGGGCCGGACCCTTCTTGTCAACGTCGGCTACATATATGCCTTTATCCAGATTGAAGCTTTGCTCCACAAACGGTATCACTTCCTTGTCATAAGCAAACAGCCCCATATATGGTTCAACAAATTCACCGTCATCAACATAGTGTGAAATTATCGGAACCGCCACATTGATTGGTATTGCAAACCCGATGGCTTCGGCTGTTGATACCTTAATGGTATTTATACCTACCACTTCCCCCCTGGAATTCAGCAGCGGGCCTCCACTGTTTCCAGGATTGATTCCGGCATCTGTTTGAATAAGGTCCTCCATATAACTTGGCGCTCCGTTTACCTCCACCTGAATGGTGCGGTTCAATCCGCTGATAACACCTGATGTGACAGACCTCTGAAACTGAAGTCCAAAGGGGTTTCCTATTGCTATCGCCGGCTCACCAACTTTAAGCTTTGTAGCATCCCCCAGGGGCACAGGTGTCAGGTTGTCCGCATTGATTTTCACTATGGCCAAATCCAGCACCGGGTCGGACCAAAGCGTAGTGCCGTCTACATTCCTGCCGTCAGCCAGGGATACTATTATTCTTTTGTTCCTGCCTCCTGCAACATGATGGTTTGTAACTATATAACCATCCTTGCTGACAATTACTCCGGAACCCAAACCCCATTTTTCCGCTGCATTTCCGTCAAATAAGGAACCATTGTCAGCCCTTTGCACAGAAATGCCCACAACTCCGGGGCTTGCGGAGGCTGCCACAACTTCCGCCACATGCCTTTCATCCTCTTTTGCATATTCTATTTGCTGGGGTACAGGCATATTTGGATTTGCAGCATCCGGCAACATTTGCTCAGGTTTTGCCTGGTTCTTGATTCCTGAATAAAACAATAAAAAAGCTCCTACAGCCAATGAAGTTGTCAGCGATATCAGAAATGTCCTTAAAAAGCCTCTGTTTTCTCTTTCCCTGTACATTGCACCATCCCTTTAACCTTGGTCTGTTTTAGTTTGAGTGCTGTAACTGTAAAAAAGCAAGCAAACATGTTGTTTATAGTATTTCTAGTTTAAAGGCGTACAATACAGGATTGATAAAATTCCAATCTTTGAACAAAACACAAAATGGCAGGCAACAGTAGCTTGCCAACAGGCATGAAAAATATTAACCTCGAACGGAAGCACAAAAGTGGAATGTGCCGGTGGCTGTACCAACAGGAAAGAAAAATAAAACTGTGAATATAAACGATGAATTGCATGTGTCAGTCTTGATGCATTGAGAATACACTATCAGACAAGAAATTGCGCACCCGGAATTGAAACACTACTGTGGCGGCATGCCATTTTGAAATTTGATGAATTTTTTAACACTCTTTTCGAATTTAGGCCGGGGAATCATGACCTGGTGGCCGCACCCCAGGCATTTGATCCTGAAATCCGCTCCGGTTCTCATCACTTCCCATTGCTTATTGCCGCAGGGGTGTTGTTTCTTTAGCTCCACAACATCTCCAACGGTAAAGTTTATAGGCATTTTTACACTCCTTTCATGCAAGATTCTACAAACATCCTGAATATGTTCAAATACAACCTGTCTTTTTCCCACATGTCTTCCGGGTGCCACTGTACTCCAACTGCAAATTCGTACCCGGTATTTTCAATTGACTCAATAATTCCGTCCGCCGCCTGTGAAGTAATCAAAAAGCCCGGTGCCGGGTCCTTCACGGACTGATGATGAAAGCTGTTTACGCTTGCACGGTCTCTGTTTTCAAAAGATTTATATACTAAAGAATCCCTTTTTATGTAAATATCGTGATAAGGATACCACCTGGGGGCTTTCTGCGAATGCTCGCCGATTTCCCTGTCCCTTATCTGGTGCTTGATATCCTGGTACAGGGTCCCACCAAAAGCCACATTTAAAATCTGCAATCCCCTGCATATCCCCAAAATGGGCTTTTTCTGCCTTGCAGCCTGCCTGATTAAAAACATCTCCATAGCATCCCGGTATGGTGAAACATTCCCGGTAAAGGAAAGATTATTTTCGCCAAAATACCTGGCATCAATGTCAGGACCTACTGTCACCAGAAGCCCGCTGCATGCATCCAGCACCCTGCCTAAAACCTCTTCATCAGTACAGCAAGGCAACACAACTGATGCGCCGCCTGCTTCATGAACCGCTTCGGTGTATAAGTTCTTGATTGTAGCTGTTTCAATGCTATAATCATAATTTGGTGTCACAGCAATCAATGGCCTGTTGCCCATGATTACCCCCGCCTTCGCTGTTCAAACCCGCTCCCGGCAAATCCAAATAAACGCTTTTGCCTATAACCATACATGTTTTATGTCAAGGCAATCCTTCATCCCAGTGACTAAAGCCATGGGCTTTCATCCAGGCTCTTGTAAAATCCCACCTTGCAAATCCGAAAGGATAATGCAATAAAACCTGGCCTTTCTTACACCGCAACTCCGGTCAAAGACACAAAACTTGAGGAACATGGCCCATTAATACTTTTTAAGGTACTGCTCCACTTCCCACTGGCTTACAGTCTTCCTGTAGGCTTCCCATTCTTCCTTTTTTGCCAGTACAAATTTTTCAAAAATATGGTCCCCCAGAACCTCTCTCATAAATTGGCTTTTCTCGAGCTCATATACTGCCCGTTCGAGGCTTTCCGGCAGTGAGTCTATTCCTTCTTCCGCCCTTTGCTCGTTGGTCATTTCATATATATTGCCGTTCACAGGAGGAACCGGTTCAATTCTTTTCTCTATGCCGTCCAACCCGGCACTGAGTATTGCCGCCAGCGCAAGGTAAGGGTTGCAGGAAGGGTCGGGGTTCCTCAGCTCAAGCCTTGTGGCTGTTCCCCGGGCTGAAGGTATCCTTATCAGAGGACTTCTGTTTTTGGAAGACCAGGCTATATATACCGGAGCTTCATAACCCGGAACAAGTCTTTTATATGAATTCACCGTCGGATTGGTTATCGCTGTCATGGATCTTATGTGTTTCATAATTCCGCCTATAAACCAAAAAGCCTCTTTGCTTAATTGCAGCTTGCCGGATTCATCATAAAATATATTCCTGCCATTTTTAAATAATGATGCGTTTATATGCATTCCCGAACCTGCTATGCCATAAACCGGTTTGGGCATAAAAGTTGCATGCAGTCCATGCTGGCTGGCTATTGTTTTTACAACAAGCTTGAAGGTCATTACATCATCGGCCATTTCCAATGCATTGGTGTACTTGAAATCAATTTCATGCTGACCCGGTGCCACTTCATGGTGTGAGGCCTCTATTTCAAATCCCATTTCCTCCATAGCCAGGCACATGTCTCTTCTTGCATTTTCCCCAAGATCAATCGGACCCAAGTCGAAGTATCCTGCATTATCATGGGTGACTAAAGTGGGGTTCCCCTCATTGTCAATCAGGAAAAGGAAAAATTCGCATTCAGCTCCTACGTTGAAGGTGTCAAATCCCATGGCATTGGCTTTTTTCAATGCCCTCTTAAGAACATACCTCGGATCCCCTTCAAAAGGTTTGTCGTTTTCTGAGTTGTAAACATCACAAATCAGTCTTGCAGTTTTCCCATGATCACGTTT
>JAMOAC010000118.1 GCA_023621975.1 Bacillota bacterium
TGGCAATATTGGCATAAATAATTTAGTCGAATTGTTTTAATCTAAATTACTAATATTATTTATTTAAATCGAAATTATTAATTAAAACATAGCAGTATTTTAATAATTTATATTCTGACAGAGGTAGTTAAAATGGATGACAGAACGCTAAAAGTGCTTGAGTATGACAAAATAATATCAATGCTTGTGAAGCTTACATCATCGGAACTTGGAAAAGAATTGGCCGTAGACCTCAAACCGGAAACGGACGCTTCAAAAGTGGCAGGCCTTCTAAGAGAGACAAGCGATGGAGTAAGCTTTATTTTGAGAAAGGGAAGACCACCATTAGGTGGGATTCACGACATTAGGAACAGTTTAAGGAGAGTAAAACTCGGCGCCGTTCTCACGCCTGTTGAACTTTTGCATATAGCAGATACTCTCAGGGCTGTAAGGAATTTAAAAAATTATGCTTCAGATAAAACAATTGAAAGCGAGAACAATACCGTAAGCGAATTAATCGGCCTGCTTGAGCCAAACAGAAGGATAGAGGAAAAAATAACCCGGATTATAATAAGTGAAGACGAAATTGCCGATGATGCCAGCATTACTCTCCTGAACATAAGAAGGCAGATGAAGCAGGCCCAGGAAGCAATAAAAAGCAGGTTGAATGACATAATCAGGTCGCCAAAATATCAGAAGTATATACAGGATTCCCTTGTTACAATAAGAGGGGACAGATACGTTATCCCGGTGAAGCAGGAGTACAGGAACGAAATACCGGGCCTGGTTCACGACTCTTCCTCCAGCGGTGCAACCATTTTTATTGAGCCCATGTCTGTGGTTGAGGCCAATAACCATATAAAGCAGCTCAAAATCAAGGAAAAAGCTGAAATAGAAAGAATACTGCGTGAACTGACGGCAGAAGTGGAATCTATTGTTCCGCAGCTTGAATCCAACGTTTCAATTTTTGCAAAGCTTGATTTTATATTTGCCAAAGCAACACTTAGCGTGGAATATAATTGTGTTTGCCCTGGTATTGAAAGCAACGGAAGGATTATACTAAAGAAGGCAAGGCATCCCCTGCTTGATCAGTCAAAGGTTGTGCCGATAGATTTTTGGATTGGGGATCAATTCAGGACCCTTGTTGTAACCGGGCCAAATACAGGAGGCAAAACCGTAACCTTGAAGACGGTGGGGCTTTTCATGCTTATGGCACAGTCAGGGCTGCACCTGCCGGCATCCGAGGGGACATGTATTTCCGTTTTCAGGCAGGTATTTGCAGATATAGGGGATGAACAGAGTATAGAGCAAAGCCTCAGCACATTTTCTTCCCACATGACCAATATAGTTAAAATACTTGAAAGGGCTGACGGCAACTCGCTTGTACTGTTGGATGAGCTTGGTGCAGGCACAGACCCTACTGAAGGAGCTGCTCTTGCCATGTCCATTCTTGAAAGCCTCCACCATAAGGGCAGTATAACTGTTGCAACCACGCATTACAGCGAGCTGAAAGCATATGCAATTTCAACGGAAGGAGTTGAAAATGCAAGCTGTGAATTTGACGTGGAGACTTTAAGGCCGACCTACAGGCTGCTAATAGGAGTGCCCGGAAAGAGCAACGCGTTTGCAATATCAAAAAGGCTGGGGCTGCCTTCTGAAATACTTGAGAGGGCCAGAGAATTCCTTACGCAGGAAGACATCCGCTTTGAAGACATCTTGCTGTCCATTGAGAAAAATAAAAGCGAATCGGAAAAGGAAAGAATCAAGGCTGAAAGCTACAGGCTTGAAGCTGAAAGGTTAAAGGAAGAACTGGAGAGGCAACGGGAAAAAATAAAGGAGCAGAAGGAGAAAATTTTGAAAGAAGCCAGGGAGGAAGCAAGGCGCATACTGCTTAATGCAAAAGAAGAATCGGAATTTATAATTGAAAGGCTGAAAGAGCTTGAAAAAGAGAGAGAAGCAGCGGAAAGAAACAGGGCAATTGAGGAAATGAAGCGCAAGCTGAGGGAAAATATTGATGAAGTGGAACAATCACTGACCGAAAGCGTATTCAAGAGGGAAGGATATGTCAAGCCTCCTGAAAATCTCAACCCCGGAGACTCGGTATTTATTATAAATCTCAATCAGAAAGGGACAGTCATTGAACCTCCGAACAAGGACGGTGAGGCAGTTGTCCAGGTTGGGATACTGAAAATCAATGTTCACAAGACAAACCTGAAACTTGTGGATGAGCAAAAGCAGGAGATTGAAAAATCGGGATATTCAAAAATAAATATGTCAAAAGTATCAAGCATATCCACGGAAATTGACCTGAGAGGGGCAACCCTGGAAGATGCGTTAATCAGTGTGGATAAATTTTTGGATGATGCAAGCATTGCCGGGCTCGGCGAAGTTACAATAATACACGGAAAAGGCACAGGTATCCTGAGAAGCGGGATACACAAGTTTTTACGTACCCATCCTCATGTAAAAAAATTCAGGCTGGGCAAATTTGGAGAGGGAGAATCAGGCGTTACAATTGTGGAACTGAAGTAAGTTGACATTGCGTTTAACATTAATTAGAATAGTATTTTGTAATAAATTTTAGAAATATGTATATATCGCAAATATATAAAATTTACCAACAGATAAAACCTGAAATAGAAAAGGAGATTTTTGTGAAGAAGGCCAGAGAAGACATAAGAAATATTGCAATTATTGCACACGTTGACCATGGAAAAACCACGTTAGTAGACGGAATGCTCAGACAAAGCGGAATATTCAGGGAAAATGAGCAGGTACAGGAAAGGGTCATGGACTCCAATGACCTCGAAAGAGAGAGAGGCATAACTATTATTTCAAAAAATACCGCCGTAAACTACAGGGGTATAAAAATAAACATCGTCGATACACCCGGACATGCTGATTTTGGCGGAGAAGTGGAACGGGTTTTGAAGATGGTGGACGGTGTTTTACTGCTGGTTGATTCCTTCGAAGGGCCCATGCCCCAGACAAGGTTTGTATTAAGAAAAGCACTGCAGTTGCATCTTAAACCCATAGTGGTGATTAACAAGATAGACAGGCCCGATGAAAGGTCAAAAGAAGTTGTGGATGAGGTCCTGGAGCTTTTCATTGAGCTGGGTGCTGACGATGAACAGTTGGATTTTCCCATAGTGTATGCGTCATCAAAAGAAGGTTATGCCGTTCTTGACCTGAACGACAAGAAAGAGAGCCTGGAACCCCTGTTTAAAACAATTGTGGAAAGTATCCCTTCGCCGGTGGGAGACTTTGACGGGCCGTTGCAGTTCCTTGTTTCAAATATAGACTATGATGACTATGTAGGTAGAATTGCAGTAGGCAGGGTTGAAAGAGGAGTAATAAAGCAGGGACAGCAGGTTGTGATATGCAAAAAGGACGGCACGTTAAAAAATATGAAAGTAACAAGGCTTTATCAGTTTGAAGGGCTGAAAAGGGTTGAATCACAACAGGCAACCGTCGGTGATATTATTGCAGTTTGCGGGCTTGAGGACATTAATATCGGGGAAACGGTGTGCGACGTTGAAAATCCTGAACCACTGCCTTTTGTTGACATTGACGAACCTACTATAACCATGACATTCAGCGTAAACGACAGTCCTTTTGCAGGACAGGAAGGAACCTATGTGACATCAAGGCACTTAAGGGAAAGGCTATATAAAGAGCTTCAGACTAATGTCAGCCTTAGAGTGGAAGATACCGATACACCTGACGCCTTCAAAGTTTCAGGAAGAGGCGAGCTGCACTTGTCCATACTCATTGAAACGATGAGAAGGCAGGGTTACGAGTTCCAGGTTTCAAAGCCCAAGGTCATTATGAAAGAAATTAACGGAGTACTCCATGAGCCTATTGAGTACCTTGTTATAGACGTGCCTGAAGAATACGTGGGTGTTGTTATGGAAGGGCTTGGCAGAAGGAAAGCCGAAATGGTGAACATGCAATCAGCAAGCGCGGGATATGCGAGGCTGGAGTTTAAAATACCTGCAAGAGGGCTCATCGGATACCGTTCGGAGTTTTTGACTGATACCAAGGGAAATGGTATAATGAATCATGTATTTAGCGGGTATGAGCCATACAAAGGTGAGATTTCATCAAGGCAGAGAGGTTCGATAGTTGCCGTTGTTTACGGTTTGTACAATGCACAGGAAAGAGGAACTCTTTTTATCGGTCCTGGTGTAAAGGTATACGAAGGTATGGTTGTTGGGGAAAATTCTAGAACAGATGATATTGTTGTAAATGTTTGCAAGAAGAAGCATGTTACAAACATGAGGGCAGCGGGATCGGATGAAGCATTGAGGCTGACTCCTCCCAAGGTTATGAGCCTTGAACAGATGCTTGAATTCATTAACGATGATGAATTGGTTGAAGTAACACCTAAAAGTTTGAGAATACGGAAAAAGATACTCAATACGGAACTGAGGGCAAAAGCAAAAAGCAAAGAACAAAAGTGACGTTATGCGGTGGTGATTTATAATGAGTACGGTTAAAACCGGCAGCAATAAGGAGACGGGAAAAATCAGAAAGAAAAGGAAAGCACCCGTAAGGTTGGCTGTTTTTTTAAGCCTGGTTATTCTGACTTTTGTCTGCGCTTCAGTCTCATACAGGTATGTACTGGAAAACCAGAGGAGCGGCAACGAAGCTGCTATCCATATTCCTCCTGAAGAGGGCATAAAGATATATATTCCACGAGGTTCCAGTACTTCCGATATTGCCGAGATCCTGAAAAAAGAAGGTATTATAACGAATGTTACATTATTCAAGATACTGTCTAACATTAACGGCTATGACGGTACCTACAATTCCGGAACCCATGTAATTGCAAAAGATGTAAATTATGATAATATAAGCGGTTACGAGACTTTAATGCAGATTTTTTCAAGCATGCCCCTGGCAGAACCTGATGTAACGGTCACATTTATTGAAGGTTCCACACTGAATGATATTGAAAACAAGCTGGCTGAAAATAATCTGATAGACAGGCAGAAATTCAGGGACCTAATCAACAACGGTGAATTTGATTATCCTTTTTTAAAAGACCTTCCCAAGAGGGAAAACAGGCTGGAAGGATATCTTTTCCCCGATACTTACAGGTTTAGTCCAAAAGGTGGGGAAAGAGCCATAATAACCAAAATGCTCGACCAATTTAACAAAATATTTACGGATATATACTATAAAAGGGCTGAGGAGTTAGGGATGACCGTAGATGAGGTGATTATCCTTGCATCCATTATAGAAAAAGAAGCTGCAGTTGAAAGTGAAAGGGAGACCATTTCAGGCGTTTTTCACAACAGGCTT
>JAMOAC010000461.1 GCA_023621975.1 Bacillota bacterium
ATAGCCATGGCATTGGATGCCCTAAGCGGTGCAAAAGAAGGGGTCAGGACACTTTCCAATGTTGCCCGCCACATGGGGGTATCTGACGGACAAATTGCTGAAGCATTAAGAATAGCATACTTTGTTGCCGGAAATACAGTTCTTGCTGCTTCCAATGCCGCATTCAGCAAAAATGAAGGCTGATTGTCTCCCATGCGTACGGGAGAATAAGGGGAGCCTCCTCATATATATGATTTTTTATACAATACTGTTCTGAGCGTTCGTTCACAGCCAGGCAAGACCTTGTTATATTTCCATTGGATCTTTAGGTATTTTTGTCGTTCTTGCGTCAATGTTGGAAAGTTCTTCCATTAAGTCATTCATGCTTATTGGGTCATATTGTAACCCAACCATGCTCATCGCTATTTGCGCCTTTACTACTGATTTAATTTTAACGTCTTCTATGGAATTAATCAGTGCTATGGCTTCATTCAACTTATTATCGGCGCGCAGCCTGTCATATAATTCCGTTGCTCTTTGTCTGGTTTCAGCCACCTGCTTCACGAAAAGTGTGGCAACACTGGATATGGCAATTCCCGGCAGTGATTTCAAAACCATCTCGAATTCATCAGAAGTAGCTCTAGTAAGTACAGTATATATTATTATTCCAAAGCCGACAGCTGCTGCAAGGAGGCTGAAATAAAACTGTATGCCGGCCTGTATTAACGCCTGCCTGTGGTAGCCGCTTATGAGTTCCTCTATCAAGTTGCCGATCGAGTTGCTTTTTTCTGGAGATTGATTAGCAGCTGCCATATTATCACCTGCAACCTGGATAATCCTGTTAATCAATTTCTCACTGTCCTTCTTTTGAATTGATAACTTTCCAGAAAGCAATGATACAATAAATCCCGCTATGCAAGCCACCGCTCCGGATATAACGGTAATCAAAAGATCCGACATTGTCGCCATAATTTATCCTCCCTAAATCTCTTTGTATTATCTTATGAAGTATCAAAACTTTCCAAAACATAAAAATTAATAAAAAGATAATAAGAGTTTGTCGCAGAAACGGATTTATTGAAACGGTATTTGTTTTTTAATATAATGATTATGTTAAACTTAACATATAGGAGGTCATAAAATGGCTTGTGATTCAAAAGCAAACTGCACATGTACATACCCTTGCTCACGTCACGGAAAATGCTGCGAGTGCGTTGCATATCATAGACGGTACGGAGAAGTCCCGGGCTGCTTCTTTTCAAAAGAAGGCGAAAGAACTTACGACAGGTCGATAGAAAATCTTTATAAAGATTACCAGAGGAGAGGTTAAGCAAAGGAAAGGTTAAACAGAAAAATATTAAGTAAAGCCGTAACATTATCTGCTGTGTTACGGCTTTATTTGGTCCTGGGCTGTTTTTCTGTACCCTCAGTTTACCTGTATGCTGTAACCTTAGCTTATCTGTACGCTATAACCTCAGCTTTCCAGTACGCTGTACCCTCAGCTTACCTGCGCGCCTTCCGCTTCTTTTAAAATATTTGCAGTATCAAACTGGCTGTAATAAAGTTTTGCATAAAAACCTTTCCTTGCAAGAAGTTCCTTGTGTGTACCCTGCTCCACAATATCCCCGTTATCCATAACGAGAATCAGGTCAGCATCGCGTATTGTTGAAAGCCTATGGGCGATTATAAAGCATGTTCGGTTTTTCATCAGGTTATTTATAGCCTTCTGAATCTGTACTTCGGTCCTCGTATCAACCGAACTTGTCGCCTCATCCAAAATCAGAATTTTCGGATCCTTCAGAACGGCTCTTGCTATGGTTAAAAGCTGTTTCTGCCCCTGAGATATGTTTGTTACTTCTTCATTCAACACCATATTGTAGCCGCCCGGCAGGGTATGAACAAAGCTGTCAACATTGGCAGCCTTGGCAGCGGCAATAACTTCTTCATCAGTCGCATCGGGGCATCCGTACCTGATGTTTTCCATTATGGTTGCATTATACAGCCAGGTGTCCTGCAGGACCATTCCAAACATTGAACGCAGGTCCCTGCGAGTAAACTGCCTTATATCATACCCATCAATCAGAATGGCACCGTCGCTTACATCATAAAAACGCATGAGAAGTTTAACTATTGTCGTTTTACCCGCACCGGTAGGGCCTACAATTGCCACCTTCTGGCCGGGTTTAATATCAGCTGAAAAATTATTTATGATAATCTTGTCAGGATTGTATCCAAAGCGGACATTCCTGAATTCAACCCTGCCCTTAACTTCTTTCAGTGTTACAGGATTTGAGGTCTCAGGAATTTCCTCTTCCTCATCCAGAAACTCAAATACACGCTCTGCTGATGCAGCAGTCTGCTGAAGTACGTTTGAAATATTTGCAAGCTGCGCTATCGGATAGGTAAATGAATGCACATATTGTATAAATGCCTGGATATCGCCGACTTCTATGGCCTTCTTAATGACAAGCCATCCGCCTAAGACTGTTACTGCAACGTACCCTATATTACCCACAAATACCATTATAGGCATCATCATTCCTGACAAAAACTGAGACTTCCATGCTGAATTATAAAGCTTTGCGTTTAATCCGTTAAATTTTTCAATACTCTTTTTCTCGCCATTAAAGGCCTTCATCACCGTATGTCCGCCGTACATCTCTTCAACATGACCGTTTAATTGTCCCAGGAATACCTGCTGCTCCATAAAGTATTTCTGAGAATGCTTCACTATAAAAGTAGCAAGTATTGAAGATACGGGAATTATACACAGAGCAACGATGGTCATTATCCAGCTTATGCTAAACATCATGACAAGAGCACCCAGTACGGTTGTGACCGATGTGACTATATGGGCAAGGCTCTGGTTAAGGGTATTGCTTACGGTGTCGACATCATTGGTAACTCTGGACAATACTTCCCCATGATTTACGCTTTCAAAATATTTTAAAGGCATTCGGTTAATTTTTTCTGAAATTTCCTTTCTGAATTTATAACTTATCTTCATGGAAATATCGGACATTATCCAGCGCTGAACAAAAGCAAAAAGAAAGCTCAGCATATATAAGCCTACAAGGTAAAGGATTATTCTCCCTATATAATTAAAATCTATACCTTCACCGGTACCCATTATTTTGTTCATGATACCTTCAAAGAGTTTTGTAACAGCCTTCCCCAGAATTTTAGGTCCTATAATACCGAAAGCGGCGCTTGCGGCAGCGAAAAAAAGCACAACAATTATTGAAAATCTATAATTACTGAGATACCTGTACAGCCTTTTCATTGTACCTTTGAAGTCACGTGCCTTTTCGCCCCCCATCATACCGCCAAAACCCATCGCTTTGGGCCTGAATCCGCCCACTTTAGGAGCCACTTTAGGAGAGCCTGCTTGTTTTCTGTAAGGCTTACTCATGCCAATTCCTCCTTCAATAGCTGTGATGATGCAATTTCCTGATAAGTCCTGCAATTTTCCATTAGCTCTTTATGGGTTCCTATACCCACTATCCTGCCGTCATCAAGAACAATTATCTGCTCGGCATTGAGAATGGTTGAAATACGCTGGGCAACGATAATAACCGTACTTGAACCCGTATGTGCCTTAAGAGCTCTCCGAAGAGCAGCATCAGTCTTAAAGTCAAGTGCCGAAAAACTGTCATCAAAAATATAAATATCAGGTTTCTTAACAAGTGCACGGGCTATCGACAACCTTTGTTTCTGGCCTCCGGATACATTAGTGCCGCCCTGGGCGATGTGGCTTCCGAACCCCTCGGGCTTTTCATTGATAAATTCCAAAGCCTGTGCAATTTCTGCACATTTCATTATATACTCTTCTGAAGCATTTTCATCGGCATATTTCAGGTTGGATTCTATTGTACCGCTGAACAACACGCTCTTTTGCGGTACATACCCGATCTTGTCACGAAGTTCATGCTGGGTTACATCCCTTATATCCACACCGTCGATTAATATTTGGCCGCTCGTAACATCATAAAAGCGAAGCATTAAATTCACCAAAGTTGTTTTTCCCGCTCCCGTTGAGCCAATGATTGCCGTTGTCTGCCCCGGCAGGGCTTTAAAGCTGATATCTTTCAATGCATATTCTTCAGCCCCGGGAT
>JAMOAC010000463.1 GCA_023621975.1 Bacillota bacterium
ATACATCAAAACTTGGCCTGAAATCCGGGCTTTTTCACTGTTTTACCATCGGCAAAATTATCAGAATACTTTAGCAATATAATCAACGGCATTTTTTGATTATATTGTTTATTTTTTTACTTATATTTATATTATTTTTCCCTTATCTTCCGCTGTTTTTGACACTCTTTATAGGAATATTGGCAACAAGGGCAGGTACAACCCTTTCTCCGTCTTCACTCCTGGTCCGGGTAAGCTGTATATCAAGTTCGCTTTCGTCAATATCCATATAATTGTTTATTACTTTTATTATTTCGCTTTTCACCATCTCCAAAAACTGAGGAGATACATTTGCCCTATCATGGATAAGAACAAGTTTGAGTCTTTCCTTCGCAACGTCCTTTGAATTCTTAGGCCTGTTGAAAAATTTTAAAATATCCAACAATTATATTCTCCCCTTTCAGGATGATTAAAGTCTGAACAGTTTCTTAAGCTTGAACATAATTCCCTCTTCAGCTTGCAGATCCATGATAGGAACCTGTTCTCCGAGAATTCTTCTTGTAATGTTCCTGTAAGCTTGTCCGGCCAAAGACTTGTTGTCAGTTATTGCTGGTTCGCCTCTGTTGGTAGATATTACGATTTTTTCGTCGTCGGGTACTACGCCCAAAAGGTCTACCGCTAGTATATCTATAATATCATCGATAGACATCATGTCTCCGCGCTTTACCATATCCATTCTTACTCTGTTAATGATAAGCTTTGGATTGTTTAATTCATTTGCCTCGAGAAGCCCTATTATCCTGTCGGCATCCCTTACAGCAGATACCTCCGGAGTTGTTACTACAATCGCCTTGTCCGCGCCGGCTATTGCATTTTTAAATCCCTGTTCTATTCCGGCGGGGCAATCTATAATAATATATTCGAATTCTTCACGCAACTCATCACACAGTTTTATCATCTGCTTCGGATTAACTGCTGTCTTTTCCCTGGTCTGTGCAGCAGGAAGCAGATACAGCCCTTCGTAACGCTTGTCCTTTATAAGTGCCTGCTTTACTCGACAAAATCCTTCAACCACGTCGACAATGTCGTATACTATCCTGTTCTCAAGGCCAAGCACTACATCCAGGTTTCTCAGTCCAATATCCGTATCAATCAAAACAACCTTCTTACCCATCAGAGCAAGACCAGTACCTATATTTGCCGTTGTGGTAGTCTTTCCAACTCCGCCCTTTCCTGAAGTGATTACAATTACTTCGCTCATTTGTATGTACCCCCTATGCGCCTCATGCCTTATATGTAAAATATATATTTCTTTTTTCTTTTTGTCAATTACGGATAATAATGTAAAGTTTACTTATGCTGCGGCAGGAACCTTTCTATATATATCATGTCATCCTTGACATATGCCAGCTCAGGGATAAGATTATTCCTTACTTCCTCTCCGTCCGGCGGCCGTGTTATTATATTGGCAATCCTAAGCTGCGTAGGCTGTAGGTTTAACGCGGCAACTATTGCTTCTTTGTTACCGTCTGCCCCTGCATGGACGATTCCCCGCAAAGTACCCATTACTATGACGTTTCCTGTAGCTTCAATCTCACCGCCCGGATTTACATCGCCTATTATTACTACATTGCCGTCAAAACTGATCAGCTGGCCGGAGCGGACAGTGCCCCTGTAAAATTTGGTCATCCCTTCGTCAATTCCCGTAAAGAAAAACTTTTTCACTACTCTGTCCATAGCAAACATACCGACTTCCTGGTCTGTCTCAACCTGTTCAGGCTTTGCGGTATCCTGCTTCAAACTTTTTACTTTAGCCCCCGTCTCCTTTTCCATTAATTCGACAATCAGCCTCTCCTGCTCTTCATTCAACACTTTTCCCCGGTACGTTACGTCAAATGATGCTCCTTTAAAAAATTTTCCAGCTGCAGCAAGCTTTTTGCTGATCTGTTGGAATATGGTTTCAAAATCATCTTCTTCCTTCATGATCAAAATCAAGCCGTTTGCGGTAGCTTTAAAAGTAATGCTGCTTTCATCCATCTGGTCATACCTCCGAAAACATGTTGTCAGTATCCGCTCTACATTATATCACATTCGACAATTTCTTTCCTTATTTAACAATACAATAAAATAATTTAAACGATAAAATATTTTTATGCTTGACATACAACATCATATAAAATATTCAAAAAAGCACACTTCACCGCATATTTGCTCCATCAATACAGCCAAATATCTGTAAAAGCAGCTGCCTAGCGGGTAAATACCGGTTCGAAAGGTTCAACATTGTCATCAATTTTGTCACTGTCGTTAAGTTTAAAGTATTCTGCAAGAACGTCCCTTGCAATATAGGCAGCGTACGATCCCCATACACCTTTTTCAACAACAACCGCAACGGCTACCTGAGGATTGTTTGCCGGGGCATAGGCCACGAACCATGCGTTCGACGACTGGGTGCTTTCACGGCCTGTTTCGGCGGTACCTGTTTTACCGGCTACTTCAAAAGGAAAATCTTTAAAGGCTTCCTTAGCAGTACCGTCTATAGACGTGGTAACACCTACCATACCTTCCTTGACGGCTTCTATGGTGGATGGTTTTACAGGTATCTGCTCATACTGGGGTACTGTCTCGTTCACTATTGAACCGTCATATTTCAGTACCCGTTTGATTAAATGCGGCGTATAGCGCTTCCCGCCGTTTGCCAGGGTGCTTATATAATTTACCATCTGAATGGGAGTGAATGCGTTATCATCCTGTCCAATTGACGCCATTGCCGTATTTACAGGCCTCCACATCTGGTCCACCTTATTTTTGTACAACTTTTGCTTGTTTTCCCTGTTTGCCCTTATTCCCCTGTTTTCATTAGGCAAGTCTATTCCTGTATATTCACCCAGGCCAAAGTATTTTGCCCATTTGTCAATTTTATCAATCGTTGTTTTCATACCTATGTCATAAAAATATATATTACAGGAAGTTTCAAGAGCCCTTTTCAAATTGAGATATCCATGCCCACTCACCGGATACTCCAGGCACCTGAATGTCTTATTTCCCGGTACCGTTAACGATCCGCTGTCAAGGATTTCCTGGTCGGGAGTTATTATGCCTTCCTCCAGCGCAGCTATTGCAGTAAGCGGTTTGAATGTCGAACCAGGTGCGTAAATTCCCTGGATAGCCCGGTTGAATTCTGACGTTTCCTTGTTCTCAGGATCATTTAGAGCCATTATTGCCTTTTGAGCTTCCTTGTCATCAGAAGGAGCAAGAAAAATTGAAGGGTCATATGACGGGTAACTTGCCATTGCAAGAATTTCTCCAGTATTAACGTCCTGAACCACCACAGCGCCTGCATCTGCGTCTCCGAAATTTTTCTTGCCGCCGAGTCCCCTTATCCATTCAATCCTCTTTTTCAACGATTCTGCGGCAACTTTCTGAAGTTTCATGTCAATGGTAAGAATAACATCGTTACCGGGAATTGCAGGCTCTCCTATAATTCCGTCATCAGTCAAACCCCCATGAGAATCCACTCCGACTTTTTTACGGCCGTTTTTACCCCGCAGGTACCTCTCCGCCTGCTTTTCTATGCCTGTCTTTCCAATAATATCATCGTTCTTGTATCCTTCTTCACGCAGTTCCTTGTATTCATCTGCACTTATGGGCCTTACATATCCCAACACATGTGCTATATATTCTGCATTGATGTACTGCCGTATAGGTTCAACATCCGTGGATATTCCCCTGAAAATATGATTTTGCTCTTCTATCTCGGCAACAGTCTCCCAGCTGATGTCCTTCGCAAGGCATAATGAATTGCCTGTGTCAAACTTCCATTTTTCCAGTAATATTTCATATCTTACCCGCATTATTTTGTATGCTTCTTCATCAGTGTACTTTTCATCTATCTCAAATTTCTTGTCCCTGAGATACTTGAAAACTTCTTCAGGAGTCTTCATTATGTCGGACTCTTTAATTCCCAGTGTATCCTTCTGCCATTTTGCAATTTTTTCCTCAGACTGGTTGTTAAAAGTTATGGGATTAAAAGTCAGATATTTATCCAGACCTGATCCAATTTTGTCGCCGTTTTTTTCCATGACATTCACAAGTTTTAAAATCATTTC
>JAMOAC010000450.1 GCA_023621975.1 Bacillota bacterium
AGGAGGAAGCATTACTAGAAAATAAAATTGATGAGCTTGTCAGAAGCATAACGGATATTGACGGGAAAATAGCTCATATGGAAAACGAGTACAAAAATCTGGAATTGGCCCTTATTCGGAACGAGAGCCAGTTATCCCAAATCAATGAAAATATAACAAAGTATACCGCCAGAATGGACATGCTCAGGCAGGAAAGGGATCAGCTTACCAGGCAAAAGAAAGAAACTGAAAAAGAACAGGAAAAATACAAAGCCGAGCTGGCTCAAATTGAAAAAGAAATAGATGAGACCAAGAAGATAATTGCCCAGCATCAGGAAAAGCAAAAAGAAAACCAGTCAATAAGGGATTCGCTTTACCAGGACATTACCGGTTATAAAATATCCGTCAATTCAATCCTGGAAAGCTTGAAAAGTGTACAGGAAAACCTTGAAAAGATTGAATCAGAAACTGCTGCTATTGAAAGGAGCATAAAAAGGAAAGAAGCCGATAAGAACAAAAATATTGAAGAAATGAAATCCATAACGGAGAAAAATGAAGGTATAAGGCAGTTAATAATGAAACAGCAGCAGGAAAAAGACGGTAAGACATTTGAACTGGACAGAATAAGTGAAGAGAAAAAGGTGCTGGAAGAAGAAATATATGATATCGTTAATAAAATTAATGAAATTAATAAAAATATATTATTAATGCAGGAAGAGGTCAGTCGGCTTGAGGTTCGCAAAGCAAAACTGGAAAGCGATATAGAAGTAATCCAAAACAAAATGTGGGATGAATACGAACTCACTTATACCAATGCACTTTCGCTGAGAAAGGATATTGGATCAATATCGTCAGCACAGAAAAGAATAGATGAATTAAAGGCCCAGATAAGCGAACTTGGAAATGTAAATATATCATCCATAGAAGAGTATGCAAAGACCAAAAAAAGGTTTGAATTTATGACTGCTCAAAGAGACGACATGGAAAAGGCAAAGGAAAAACTCAGAAGAATGATATCAGAGATTACCTCCGTTATGAAAAAACAGTTTATTGAGCAGTTTGAACTCATTAATAAAAACTTTGATATGGTTTTCAAAGAGCTTTTTGACGGAGGACGGGCAAACTTAAGGCTTACAGATGAGGAAAACGTTCTGGAAAGCGGCATAGAAATCCATGCACAGCCTCCGGGCAAGAAGCTTCAAAACATGGCGCTGCTTTCAGGCGGGGAAAGGGCATTTACTGCGATTGCACTCTTATTTGCAATACTGAGGCTAAGACCATCTCCGTTCTGCGTCCTGGACGAGATTGAAGCAGCATTGGATGATGCAAACGTCAACAGATTTGCAGAATATTTGCGGAAGCTTTCAAGCAGCACCCAGTTTATCGTAATAACTCACCGAAAAGGCACCATGGAAGTTTCCGATATGCTTTACGGAGTAACAATGCAGGAAAAAGGTATTTCAAAAATTGTATCAATGGCCATGGATCAGGACAAAGCTGTATAAGGAGGAATATATATGGGTTTTTTTGACAAGCTGAAAGAAGGATTGTTAAAAACAAGAAAGGGAATAACGGAAAGGATTGATCAGGTTCTTGTATCATTGGGGAAAATAGATGAAGACCTTTTTGAGGAACTTGAAGAAATTCTTATAACTTCAGACGTAGGCATTAATACAACGCAAAAAATAATTGAAGGCTTAAAGAAATCAATAAGGGAAAATAAAATAACGAAACCGGAAGAGGTTAAATTTCTTTTAAAGGAACAACTGAAAAGTATATTAAAAGAAGGTTCAGAAGAGATCGACAAGTTTTTCCAGACACCTCTTGTAATAATGGTTATAGGAGTTAACGGGGTAGGGAAAACCACTTCCATAGGGAAAATTGCAAATATGTTCAAACAAAAAGGTAAAAAAGTTATTCTTGCTGCCGGAGACACATTCAGGGCGGCTGCCATAGACCAGCTTGAAATATGGGCAAACAGGGTCGGAGTTGAAATTATAAAGCATACAGAAGGCTCGGATCCTGCAGCCGTTATTTATGATGCGGTGCAGGCAGCAAAAGCCAGAAAGGCGGATGTATTGATATGTGACACCGCCGGAAGGCTTCACACCAAGAAAAACCTTATGGAAGAGCTTAAGAAGATTTCAAGAGTTCTTGAAAGGGAAATGCCTGATGTAAGAAAAGAAACCCTGCTGGTACTTGATGCAACTACTGGACAAAATGCTATCTCCCAGGCCAGAACCTTTAATGAAAGTACCGACATATCGGGCATCATTCTCACAAAACTTGACGGTACGGCTAAAGGAGGCATTGTCCTGGCTATAAAATCCGAATTGAACATACCCGTAAAGCTGGTGGGAGTCGGAGAAAAAATGGATGATTTGCAGCCATTTGATGCAGATGAATTTGTGGAAGCACTTTTTGCCTAAATAAAATTTTTCTTGACAATGTATGGTTCATTAAATTAAAATTAGGTGTAAAGTAAAATTGCTTTACACAAATGGTGGGTTTTATGGAAGAAATTTATGAAATGACCCTGCTGCTTGACTTTTACGGGCAGCTTTTGACTGAAAAGGAATATATGATGCTGGATTTGCACTATAACAATGACTATTCACTCAGTGAAATTGCTGAAAACATGAATATCAGCAGGCAGGGAGTTTATGATTATATACGGCGCGGTAAAAAGGACCTGGTAGAGCTGGAGAATAAGCTTGGCCTGGTCAGAAAATTTTCGGAACAAAAAAAGGCCATAAAAAGCATACTTGAAGAAATAGAAGCATTTGACCGTTCAAAGTTGGACAGCGAAGATAGAGACAGATTGAAAAAAATTTATGAAAGCCTGACATTACTAATAGAAAAATTATAAAAGCTAATGTTAGTAAAGGTTACGGCGATAGAAGGAGTTTGCGGGAATGTCTCTTTTTGAAGGTTTATCAGGAAAACTGCAAGAAACAATTAAAAAAATGCGGGGTAAGGCAAGAGTTACTGAAAAAGACGTAAAGGAAATGATGAGGGAAATTAAGCTTGCCCTGCTTGAAGCCGACGTCAATTTCAAGGTTGTTAAAGACTTTATCAACAAGGTATCCGAGAGAGCTGTCGGACAGGATGTCATGGAAAGTCTTACTCCGGGGCAGCAGGTTATTAAGATAGTACACGAAGAATTAATAGATCTAATGGGAAAAGTGCCAAGCAAGGCCACTTTCTCACCAAAGCCTCCTACAGTGTACATGATGGTAGGCCTGCAGGGTTCCGGTAAGACGACCACTTCCGGTAAAATTGCAAACCTTATGAGAAAGCAGGGGAAAAACCCTTTGCTGGTTGCATGTGACATTTACAGGCCTGCTGCCATAAAACAGCTCCAGGTAGTGGGTAAACAGCTGAATATTCCTGTTTTTTCAGCAGGAGACAAAATCAGTCCGGTGGATATAGCCAAGGCAGCGTTGGAGCATGCAGCAAAAATGCAGTACGATTTGGTTATCATCGACACTGCCGGAAGGCTTCACATAGACGAAGAGCTGATGAATGAGCTGAGTTTGATAAAGAAAGCCGTTCATCCACAGGAGATACTCCTTGTAGTGGATGCCATGACCGGACAGGATGCAGTAAATGTTGCACAAAGTTTTAATGAAAAATTAGGCATAGATGGTATTATTCTTACAAAACTCGACGGTGATACAAGAGGTGGAGCTGCACTATCCGTAAAAGCAGTTACCGGCAAGCCTATAAAATATGTCGGTATGGGTGAGAAGCTAAGTGATATTGAGCCTTTTTATCCCGACAGGATGGCTTCCAGGATACTTGGAATGGGAGACGTGCTCAGCCTGATTGAGAAAGCGCAGGAAGCATTGGATGAAAAAAAGGCTCTCGAAATGGAAAAAAGGCTTCTGTCGCAGCAATTTACATTTGACGATTTTCTTGAACAGATGCAGCAAATTAAAAAGATGGGGCCGTTAAACCAGATTTTAAGCATGATTCCTGGTATGAATGCAAAAGCCCTGAAAAATATAGATATTGACGAAAAGAAAATGGCACACGTGGAAGCAATTATTAAGTCAATGACCAGGGAAGAAAGACGCAATCCTTCAATAATT
>JAMOAC010000249.1 GCA_023621975.1 Bacillota bacterium
TCTTAATATTATTTAATTACACAATCAGAGAATATGAAAATATCCAAACACAAATATAGTAAATAACTTATCAGTAAAGAAAAAAGCAACCAAAGCAATAAAATTGACCATCAAAAAAGAACTCTGGAGTTCTTTTATAACAGAAAACAGGGTTATTCTGCTTTCTGTTAAATGAGCTAAATGAGCCGAGGTGAGGCTATAATACTTGATCTACTAACTTTTCAATATTTATTACGGTTATAATTATTTATTGTCTAGCTTATTATAAGAACTTTAATTTGGTATTTTCACTTAAAAAACTAAATTTAAAGTATCAATTACGTTTGTAAATTGATATTTCAAAGCAAACACATTTTTTGTTAGTGTTTGCATAAGGAATTCTATTGCTTAAAATTGTTTCTTAACTTTTAATGTCTCCAAATTATTAAAATTATTATAAAAGGCAGAGGAGGTTAATAATGAATAGTGAAAGGGTAGGAGGAGGCTTAGGTGACTCACTGGGACTGTCACTTACATACGATTATTCAATTATGTTAAACAATATCATCCTAAACGACCCAAATATTTTCGAAATAAATAAAGAAGACAGAGCCATACTAAAAAACTTAGCACAAAAAGTTCAAGAAATTGCACATCGCCCTATTGAAGAAGAAAAGAAAAAGTTATGGTATCTGCATAATGATTTAAAGCCTTGTCGGCCGCTCGTCTTTTGTGATCCGGAAAATGGCTGGTATGAGATTATCACTCCTGATCAGATCAAATGTAAATCTATCCTTGCAAGATTTTGGGAATTCAAGCTACGCAAAGAAATCTTTTGGGGTGAACAAATGGGAGACGATAAAGTGATTTCTCCTTGTTTCCGTGTTCAGTATGTTTTTTATGAAACAGATAGAGGTGCTCCCAAAAAACTAATAGGAGACGGTGGAAATGGTGCTTATACTTGGGATCCTCCGATAAAAGATTATGCACAGGTATCAGAACTGGAGTATTCAAGGATAGTGATAGATTACGAAAAGACTAATAGGCTGAAAAACCTTGCTATGGAAATAATGGGAGATCATTTGGAGATTATACTTGAAGGCTGCTGGTGGTGGTCGCTTGGTATGACAGCTGATTTAATATTCTTGATAGGTCTAGAGAAGTTTTACATGGATATGTATGATAATCCGGGTGGCATCCACAGCCTGATGAGTTTTCTGCAGAATGAAAAACTGAAAAAACTTGAATTTTTAGAAGAAAACAATTTACTTACTCTTAACAATGAGAATATATACAATGGTTCAGGTGGGTTCGGTTTTACAAATGATCTTCCTTCAAAAGATTTTGATCCAGCGCACATAAAGACAAAAGATCTTTGGGGATTTGCGGAAAGTCAGGAAACGGTAGGAGTTTCTCCTGAGATGTTCAATGAGTTTGTTTTTCGATATCAAAAGCCACTATTAGAGCGGTTCGGATTGAATTCCTATGGATGTTGTGAACCTGTAGATACCAGGTGGGAATACATAAAGACAATACCGAGGCTAAGAAGAGTATCAGTATCCGCATGGGCAAATGAAGCTAAAATGGCAGAGTATTTAGGGAAGTCATATATTTATTCCAGGAAGGTACCTTCGTCAATTTTAGCTGAACGAAATTTAGATGAGGATTATGCCCGGGAAAATATAAGAGCAACACTACAATATGCAAAAAAATGCAATATTGAATTAATAATGAAAGATAACCACACAATAGGCCGCAATCCTCAAAACGTTATTAGGTGGTGCGCTATAGCAAAACAGGAGGCTGAATCTATTGAGTGATCTTTATTAAGCAGCAAAGTAGATACAGAATAAAGGGGAATCTATAATGAAACGTAAAAACAAAATGATTATAAGAACAATATTAGTATGGATTATACTCTTAATTTTTCTGTTCCCAATATACTGGATAGTGTCTTCTTCTTTTAAACCACCAATACAAATCCACAGCATGCCCCCTAAATTTATATTTAAACCGACTTTTGAAGGATACAAGAATGTCCTTTCAAGAACACAAATACCAAAGTGTATGCTAAACAGTTTGATTGTCTGTGCCTTTAGTGTAGGAATTGCATTAGTCGTAGGTACTATGCTGGCCTTTGCACTTAGCCGGTTTGAGTTTAAAGGGAAAAAAGATATATCCTTCTGGATTGTTTCGTTAAGAATGGCGCCTCCGGTGGTCTCTATTATTCCGTTCTTTGTTATTATACAGAGTTTGGGACTTTATGATACAAAAACAGCACTAGTTTTCATTTATTTAACTTTTAATATACCTTTTGTTGTATGGATGGTCAG
Source organism: Bacillota bacterium (assembly GCA_023621975.1). Next base: position 2,313 of record JAMOAC010000249.1, read on the forward strand.
AGGATATATGTCTCAAGTGCCTGTATCACTAGATGAAGCAGCATACATAGAGGGATGTAGCAAGTTTATGGTACTGACTAAAGTAATAATTCCTGTTATCAGGACAGGTGTTGTAAGTACGGCTATTATGAGCTTTATTTTCTCTTGGAATGAGTTTTTCTTCGCATTTCTCCTCACGGGTAATGATGCAAAAACTGTTCCTGTAGCTATACAGGGCTTCCTAACAATGACGGGAACCAGATGGGATGAATTAACGGCTGCAGGTACACTGGTTGCAATTCCTGCACTGATTCTTAGTTTGCTATCAGGGAAATACTTCATTCAAGGACTTTTGGAAGGTGCACTCAAGGGATGATTTCTATAGCAATAGTTTAGCAGTATTAAGCAACTAATAAAGTAAATGTAAAGTAAATGGGAAGTAGGGGGGTAATACATGACGTCAAGAGAAAGATTTATAAAAGCAATTAATCATCAGGAAACCGATCGTCCTCCTATTGATTTAGGTTCTACATCGGTTACCGGAATCGCAGCAAGTACTCTGTCAAAGTTAAGAGATGCACTGGGATTGGAAAAGAGACATGTTATAATTGAAGAACCTTTTCAGCTTCTAGGGCGTGTTGAGGAAGATGTACGACAGGCACTGAATGTTGATGTGATAGGCCTTTGGGGAGAGACTACAATTTATGGTTTTAAAAACCGAAATTTCAAACCCTGGAAACTGCCTGAAGGCACAGATGTATTGGTTAGCGGCGACTTTAATATTACCGTTGATGAAGAAGGTAATACTTATCTATTCCCTCAGGGCGATACAAATGTTCCCCCAAGTGCTAAGATGCCAAAAAACGGAAACTTTTTTGATTGTATAGTTCGACAGCAGCCGTTTGATGAAAACAAAAACAATGCACGCGAAGATTTTAAAGAAGATTATAAGTTGTTTAGCGAAGAGGAATTGCGCTACCTGGAAAAACAAGCTGATTATTACTATAATAACACAGAATACGGTATCATTGGCTCAGTAGCCGGAGCTGGACCGGGAATTGGTGATGCCGCTTATATTCCGGGACCGGGAGTGAAAGTAACTCCTGGTATCAGAAGTGTTGAAGAATGGTTTATAGCGCATATTGAGTACCCTAATTATGTTAAAGAAAAATATGCTTTTCAAACAGAAATAGCACTTAAAAATCTACAACTCTATAAGCAAGCTGTAGGTGAAAAAATTCAGGCAATCTTTCTTTGTGGTACTGATTTTGGCAGTCAAAAAAATTCCCTTATTTCCCGTGATATGTTTGTTGAATTTTACAAGCCGTATTTGAAACAGATGAATGATTGGGTGAAAAAGAATACGAATTGGAAAATCTTTTATCATTCCTGTGGCTCAATTATCAATCTTTTAGATGAATTTGTAGAGATTGGAGTAGATATATTAAATCCGGTACAATGTTCAGCTTGTGGAATGGATCCAGTAGTACTTAAGGAAAAGTATGGCGATAAGCTAACTTTTTGGGGTGGCGCAGTAGATACTCAGAATGTATTGCCATTTGGTACACCTGAAGAAGTAGAGAAGCATGTTGCTGAGAGAGTAAAAATATTTTCAAAAGGCGGAGGTTTTGTCTTTAGTACCATACACAATATCTTAGCAGGCACACCGGTAGAAAATCTGCTTGCAATGTATAGGGTTATTTCCAATATCAAAACTAATATATCTCGGATATGAAAAGGAATATGTATTATATTAATCAAAACACCTGAGA
>JAMOAC010000414.1 GCA_023621975.1 Bacillota bacterium
CATCCTGCCCGGGTTCCACATATCCCAGGGGCATGGAATGATGCATTCTCTCGACGACTTCCAGGTTAGCCCTGAGCACCGCACCGTACAATGTGGTAGTTACCTGGCAAACTCCCCCGCCTGTTCCGGGAATCAGCTCATCCTTAACTATTATCGGGGCTTCCCTGTATCCATTTTCCACCGTCCTTGGCCCCAATGTCTTATCCATTGAAAAAACTTTACCTGCAGGCAATATGGTTCCATTAATTTTACTGCATGCCAATTCAATGTTATAACTCCTGTCAGGATTTTGTCTTGAAAACACCGTTGAAAACGATGCAAGCACATCCTTAATGTCCTTTATATTTTCGTACCTGATTTCAGGGATCTTTTCATCCACCTTCAGCTTTATTACACCCGATGTCCTCTTTACAATATATTCTTCTATCAACTTTTGATTCGTGTCAATATCAAGAGATCTTCCTATTGTTTCTTTTTTTATGGTTAACTTGCCATTATCGAAAGTTATTGACGCGCTTTGTTCACTTTTGTCGATTTTCTTTTTAAGATTTTCCAGCAAAGCCCGAAGCCTTTTTTTGTCAAAACCGCTCTCAACTCCTATGTTAACAGTGTTTTTACGGACATTGATTATTTCTTTTATGCGCGCAAGGACATTTCCTTTTCTTCCTATCTCAAAAGCCTTTTTTACAGCCTTATCCGTTCCGAACCAAAAGGACAAGCCTTTCAGGTCAATTTTTTGCCTGATGTCCCCGTAAAAAATCTCAATGTCAACATTTTCGAGGTCATTATAGAGTTTTTTCTCCACCGCCTCTTTTGCCTGCTCTGCGTTAAGTCCCGATACATTCACATTTTCAATAAAAACTCCATCATAAATGGGTTCCCTGCCAAGGACAGATGTAACCAATGCTGCCAACCCTGCGGCAATTAGCAGCACAAGTATTATTAAGCATAAAATCCACATATTTTTTTTGGCAAGTACAAGCAACATATATTTTCACACCAGCCAAAAATATTACTATCTGCATATTGTTTCCAATACTATTATTATTGTTGCTTGACTTGTTTAATTACATACGTCTTTTTTATCAGCAGAGAATAATTAATTATTATTTCTTTCAGGGGTTATGGTTAATACTTCAGTTCCTTCTATTGCTTTTTCAATTAATTCTTCAAGGTTCAGCACCGATTCAGACTTCAAAATATCGGGAAGTCTTGGTTTTGTCCTCGGATGCTTGGCCACAAAAACTGTACAGCAGTCTTCATAAGGAAGAATTGATGTTTCGTAAGTATCAATCCTGCGTGCTATATTTATAACATCATTCTTGTCCATCCCAATAAGTGGCCTGAATACCGGCATTTCAACAGCTGCATTGGTTACATAAAGGCTCTCCAGGGTTTGGCTTGCCACCTGGCCCAAGCTCTCTCCTGTAACCAGTGCAAGTGCCCCGTTTGCTTTTGCAATCCTTTCGGCAATCATCATCATTACCCTCCTCATGATTATAGTCAGATCCTCAAGAGGGCATTTGTCGTTTATTTCAAGCTGTATATCGGTAAACGGAACAATGTGAAGTTTGACATGGTGGCAATACCGGGATAAAATTCTTGCAAGTTCTATGACTTTTTCCTTCGCACGTTCACTTGTGTAAGGATAACTGTGATAATGCACGGCTTCCAACTCTGCTCCCCTTTTGGCCATCATCCAGCCTGCAACAGGGCTGTCTATACCGCCTGAAAGAAGGAGCAAAACCTTTCCGTTTGTTCCTACAGGAAGGCCTCCGCAGCCAGGTATTATTTCGGAATAAATGTACGTTGATTCCCTCACTTCTACAAAAAGAATAATTGAAGGATTATTCACATCCACCTTCAATACCGGTATGCTCTTTAGAAGAAATCCTCCAAGTTTTGCGCTTATTTCGGGTGATTCCATGGGAAACCTCTTGTTTCCCCTCTTCGTTTCCACCTTAAAAGTGACAATACCATCCGTTCCTGTACGAGGAACGGCATTCCTGTCAATAAGGTCTTTTAGCATTTCCACGGAATATTTCTTTATTTGCTCAAAATCACTTTCAATTTTCCATACCGGGCTGACGGAAATAATCCCGAACACCTTGGTAAGCCTTTCTATAGCAGTATCAAAATCAAAGTCGTCACTTTGCGGCTCGACATATATTCTTGCCTGGGATATCCTGACATCAGCTTTTCCCAAGCCGTACAGGGATTTCTTTATATTACTTATCAGCTTTGCTTCAAAGTTGGGCCTGTTAAGGCCTTTTAAAATAATCTCACCGTAACGTGCAAGAATAACCTTTTCCATCTTTTATCTTCTACCTCCATGTCTGATTTGTATTCTCGGCAGTATGCTTTTGATGACTTTCACTGCATATTCCACTTCTTCCATGGTATTCAGCGGTGAAAAACTGAATCTTACCGATCCATCCATATAGCATTGGTCAACTGACATTGCTTCAAGGACATGGCTTCTAATTTTCTTTCGTGAGGAACATGCCGAGCCGGTTGAAGCATATACACCCTTTTCTTCGAGGTGGTGAACGAGCACTTCAGCCTTTACATTTGCAAAAGATATATTTAATATATACGGCGAACCGTTTTCAGGAGAAATTATCCTGAAACTGTCCCGTATATCCTCCAATCCGTCAATAAAAAGCTGTTTTAATTTTCCGACATGTTCCCGGTTTTGTTCCAATTTTTCCGTAAAAATTTGGGCTGCAAGGCCAAAACCGCATATGCCCGGGACGTTTTCAGTACCCGACCTGAGAAGGGATTCCTGGCCGCCACCGAAAATAATCGGTTTTACCCTTGTCTGCCTTCCTATATAAAGAGCCCCTGTGCCTTTAGGCCCGTGTATCTTGTGGGAACTCATGGACATCATATCTATTCCGAGCTGTTTCGGTAGTATCTTTATTTTTCCGTATGCCTGTACTGCATCGACAAAAACTGCCGTACCAGGGTTTATTCTGTTTTTGATTTTTACTATTTCTTCGACAGGCTGTATGGAGCCCACTTCATTATTGATAAAAATAACACTGATCAGGGCCGTATCATTTCTTATTTTATCCTCAAGCTCCTTCAGATTTATAATTCCCCTGCTGTCTACCCCGATATAATCAGCACTGTATCCATTCTCTTCAAGGTGTTTGTATACTTCCAGAACTGCCGGGTGTTCTATCCTGGTCGTTATTATGTGTTTGCCCTTTCGCGGATTTGCAGCCAGAAAACCTCTTATGGCAAGGTTGTTTGATTCCGTTCCTCCGGAAGTAAAATATATCTCACTGCTGCTTACGCCTATTGAATCGGCAATGATTTCCCTTGCTTTCTTTACAAGCTTTTCTGCCTCAATTCCTTTTGAGTGAATGGATGAAGGGTTTCCATAAACATCCCTGTTCACATACGACATATATTCAATTACTTCATCAAACGGCCTTGTTGTAGCACTGTTGTCAAAATACGCTTCCATATAAATAACCTCTCTTTTTGATATAGCTTCATGATTTGGCTTCTCTTTGCGAAACAGCCTCTCTTTGCCGCCTACATCGGTCCGGACTGCTTATATCAGCCCGGGAAAAATTTTACTTATTATTTCCTATGGTATTTTAACATAATATGCTTTTAATAACTATTATAAATGTAATTTTGATGTAACAAATGTACATTATAGCTTAATGTAAGTATAACGTATATATGGCAACTTTGCCCGGTTTTATGGTATACTATACATTAAATATTGAGGAAATTAAAGGGGTAAATGTATTAATGTGCAGGTTTTTTAATTTTTTATCCGGATTGCGTAAGATGATATTCGGGCTGCTTGTTGCAGTTATATTAATATGGTCCCTTCCAGTAAATTTGTCAGCAGCGTCTCTCCCTGCCGGCGTTCAGAAGTTTTCTGATGTCCCGGAAAACCACTATGCATTTGAGACCATACATAAACTTCGCGCTTTAGGCATTGTTGAAGGAACGGGAAACAATGAATTCGGCATGGGTCGGTACCTTACAAGAGCTGAGTTTGTCAGTTTCTTAAAAAAGTTGTACAGTTGGGAGGAT
>JAMOAC010000008.1 GCA_023621975.1 Bacillota bacterium
GATTTAAAAGATGCATTGTATATTTTTCAATGTACCGTAAGGAACTATTCTTCGGACATTAAGGGAGCTTGCTCCGTTATTGTCAAACTGGTGGATGAAGAACTGAACACTGTTTTTGAAAAACAAGCCGGAAAGGTAACTGAATTGCAGCCCGGACAAAAAGTAATTTTAAATTTCAGAGAGAAGGTACTGTCGCCTAAAAAATGGACTGCAGAGACTCCCAGTCTATATAAAACCGTTATCGAATTAAGGAATGGCAACGGGGAAATTCTTGAGGTGCAGAGCCTGAACACCGGCTTCAGGGAAATCAGCATAAGGGACGGGCAGTTCCTTATAAACGGGGTACCAATAAAGATTAAGGGCGTTAACAGGCATGATATGGATTGCCATTCAGGCCATGCCGTGTCAAGGGATTCCATGCTGAAGGACATACTGCTGATGAAGAGGAACAATATAAATGCCGTCAGGACAGCCCATTATCCGAATGACCCGTATTGGCTTGATTTGTGCGATAAATACGGGCTTTATGTTATAAGTGAGGCAGACCTGGAAACTCACGGCTTTGGCTTTGATGACCCGGAATACGACCTGTCGGATAAGGATGAGTGGAAGGAAACTTTTGTAGACAGGGCAAGAAGAATGGTTGAGAGAGACAAGAACCACCCATGCATAATCATGTGGTCCCTTGGAAATGAATCACGTTATGGGAAAAACCATCGCGCAATGGCGGAATGGATAAGGCAGAGGGACGATACCCGACCAATCCACTTTGAAAGAACCACTGAGGATATTGTTGATGTGGTGAGCGTGATGTACCCTGAAGTCAGTGCAATTATAGAGGAAGGAGAAAAAAAGGATGACCCCAGGCCATTCTTCATGTGCGAATATGCACATGCCATGGGAAACGGCCCGGGCAATCTCAAAGAATACTGGGAGGCCATATATAAATATCCGAGGCTTATTGGAGGGTGTGTATGGGAATGGGCAGACCATAGCATACTCATGAAAGACGGCAGCGGTAAAGAGTGGTTCCCCTATGGAGGAGATTTTAATGACTATCCTAACAGTGGAAATTTCTGTATTGACGGATTGAACTACCCTGACAGGAGGCCGCATACTGGCTTATTGGAGTTGAAAAAGGTACTGGAACCGGTTAAGGTTGAAGAAATTGATTTGCTCAGAGGTAAAATCAAAGTTGTCAATATGTATGACTTCATTTCCCTTGAACACCTGGAAGGCTCGTGGACCATCACAGAGGGCAACAGGATTATATGCCAGGGAACGTTTCCCTTGCCGGATATAAGGCCTAAATGTGGAAAGGAGTTTGAATTAGGGTATTCGCTGCCTGAATATGTGGATGAAGGCCAGGAATATTTTCTCAATATTCAATTTAGATTAAACAAAGCATTACCATGGGCAGACAGGGGACATCAAGTTGCAGTTTCGCAATTTAAGCTGCCAATAAGGGAAAAGGCAGGGAAAATAATAAAGATAAGCAGTATGCCGCGGCTCAGGCTGAAGGAAGATGAGCATTCGTCCATAATAAAAGGCAACAATTTTGCTGTTGTTTTTGATAAGGTGCGCGGCATAATTTCACGCTACAATTACAACGGGACGGAATTGATTTCAAAGGGGCTCACCGAAGCCTTCTGGAGGGCTCCAACTGATAATGACTTGGGCGGTTTGGCTCAAAAATGGGTGAGGGAAGGATTTGACAGAACGGTTAGGCGCATATCAGGCATGGAAATAAATCTTATTGGGGAGCAGGCGGTTAATATTGTTGTAGACACGGTTATAGCTGCATGTAATATTAAACCGATTTTTGATATCAGGACAAGGTATACGGTTTACGGAAGCGGCGATATTGTTGTAAGCGCTGAATTCGTTCCGAGACGTGAACTTCCTCCTTTACCGAGGCTTGGCTTCAGGATGCACATGCCTCCGGGGTATGAATATATAGAATGGTACGGAAGAGGTCCGCATGAAAGTTATGAAGATAAAAAGGAAAGTGCGCTGGTAGGAGTGTATCAAGGCACTGTTGATGAGCAGTTTGAACCGTACATTTTTCCTCAGGAAAATGGCAATAAATCAGATGTCAGGTGGGCTTCCGTAACGGATGTAAACGGCGTGGGATTACTGTTTGTGGGAATGCCTCTCATTAATTTCAGCGCTCATCATTATACTGCAGAGGAGTTGGCAAGGGCAAGGCATTTGCACGAGCTTAACAGGCTTGAGGAAACGGTGATAAATATAGATTACAGGCAGGGAGGGCTTGGCAGTGCAAGTTGCGGCCCGGATGTGCTTGATAAGTACAGGCTGAAGGCAGAATACACCGTGTTTAGTTTCAGGATGACACCTTTTTCAAAAAACAGCTGCTCTCAAATGCAGATGAGCAGGCGGAAACCGGAGAAGGTTTAAATGAGAAACGCATGCGGATTTGATATATGGATTTAAAATATAGATCTAAGATATTGATTTAAGATATGGCTTTATATCATATATTCAGAGCATTGATTCAAGACAGAAGTATTGATTTAAGACGGAAGGCGGTTAGCAAGGCCGCCCTTTTTATTTCTATTTTAATGTATCAACTGTATTTTATTGTATTGTTTTAATATACTGTTTTGATAAAATAGTATACACGGCGAGGAGAATAATTCCACGTCGCTTAAAAAATCGGAAATAAAATACAGTTAAACGAAAAGCACACAACCGCATAAAACAAAATGTGGAGGTGGCAAGTTGTGCAGTATCGTGATTTTGGAAAGACAGGCATAAAGATTTCAACCCTTGGTTTTGGTGCCATGCGGCTTCCGCAAAAGGAAACAAACGGAAAGAAAGCTTATGATGAAGATGAAAGCATAAAAATTATCCACAGGGCATTTGAACTTGGGGTAAACTACATAGACACTGCTCCCGATTATTGTGACAGCATGAGTGAGGTCATTGTAGGTAAGGCACTTAAAGGCTGGAGGGACAGGGTATACGTATCTACGAAAAACCGCGTTGAGGACACTTCAGGAAGCAGCTTCAGGAAAAAACTTGAAGAATCTCTCAAGAAGCTGGATGTTAATTATATAGATTTCTACCATATGTGGGGAATAGGCTGGAATGATTTCGTAGAGAAAATAAATGTGAAGAACGGCCCTATGACTGAGGCGATCAAGGCAAAAGAGGAGGGGCTTATAAAACATATATCGTTTTCATTCCACGATAAGCCGGAAAATATGATAAAGCTTATCGATACGGGATTTTTTGAGACTGTTTTGTGCCAGTACAATCTTCTTGACCGCAGCAATGAGCAGGCAATAAAGTATGCCCATGATAAAGGTGTTGGTGTCGTAGTAATGGGCCCGGTTGGAGGAGGAAGGCTCGCAGCTCCGTCGGAAGTCATAAGAAATCTTCTTCCCGGAAAAGTAAAAAGCAGTGCAGAAATAGCTCTCAGGTTTGTTATTACCAACAAAAACGTAAGCTGTGCCCTGTCCGGCATGGGGAACATCAAAATGGTGGAGGAAAATGCACTTGTAGCTTCCAATGAAAACTGCCTGAGCGATGAAGAGCTTAAAGCCGTATATGAAGCAATGGAAGAGAAAAAGCGCCTTGCAGAGCTGTACTGTACGGGATGCAATTACTGCATGCCTTGTCCTCATGGAATAAATATTCCTCATAATTTCCTTTTGATGAATTATCACAGGGTATACGGTCTCACTGATTATGCCAGAAGTGAGTACAGGAAAATAGGCATGGGTGAAAATTCAAAAGAAAAGAGGGCTGAAGATTGTACAGAATGTGGATTGTGTGAAAAGAAGTGCCCTCAGAAAATTGAAATCAGAAGACAGCTGAAGGAAACGGCAAAAGCATTGGGACAATAAAAGTTTACATAAAAACAATATTGTGAAAAACTAGTAACAAGGTTATCCACAGCCAGGATATACAATATTGACTTATTCACAGCGTTATCCACATTATCCACAAAAATTATATACACAAAACAACCGTTTTGTGATTAAAAACTGACCGCAAGTGGTAATAATAGGTTATATAAAACAACTTTGG
>JAMOAC010000487.1 GCA_023621975.1 Bacillota bacterium
CTCACACCCTTTTTCCCCGTTCCAAGTATATCAGTCTGGTTATAATAGAGCCTCATCATTGTAAGAAATTCATTTTTGCTCTCTTCCTGCGACAGGTTCTTTGAGACTACCCTTAGAACTATCTGCTGAACTTTACTGATTACCCTCTCATTGCCGTGCTCTGATAACCGGGATGCAAGCTCAAGAAATTCTCTCTTCTTTATCATCCTTGTCCTCCTCACAGCGACTTGACCATATTCCGAAAGCCAAGTATTTCCGATATCTTGCTTTTATTCTTCTCAATCCTGCTGTCACCCTTGCCGTAATTCATGGCATATTCTTCCGGATTGAAGGGTTTTCCGTTCAATATGGCTTCTTTAGCTTCCACTTTGCAGCTTCCGAAGAATCCTGACTTATTGTTGCCTATCTTCAACTGGAAAGAATTGTCCAGCCCCAGCGAATAGCAAAGAAGCTCAAGCTGCTTTCTGTGCAGATCTTCAAAAAACAGCTCACCTTCAAAGACTGCCCCTTCTTTTACAGCTTCCACGGGAATTTTGGCGTTTTCAATAATCCTGTAGTCCCCATGCCTGTAGAACTTTATTCCCCTCAATTTTCCGTTTTTATAGTATATTTTTCTGATATTCACATTTGGGCCCATCTGAATGGGGATGCGGATTATTTCCGTCTGCCCCTGGACAAGTTTTTGATCCCCTACTCTTATTTTCGCTCTCTTTCCCATCTTCCCGAAGGTGTTGCATACAATACATTCGCAGTCATTGTATTGATATGGAAGATCTTTTTTTAGCTTACTATCAACTTCCACACAACTGTATGATACAGCCTGACTTATTGTCCGCATGACCCCTTTTAAAGAACTTCCCGGTATTACGGGTGTTGAGGCATACCTCATAAAACACCTGTACAGTAATTTCCCATCCCTGTCTTCATAACCGGATCCGACAAAAATCGGTGTCAGGGCAGTTATATTCAATACCAGTTTGCCGCTGAGGCTTCCTTCCTCATTAAATGGTTTAGCAGGACCTAAAAATTCAACAAAATCATAGAATGTACTCATCAAAATCTACCTTTCCCATTTCTTTTTCATCCAGTTGAATTTTGGCTAACTTATCTCTAATCTCTTCAAGAGAAAGCTCTTTTTCCACAAAAAACTCTCCGGGCTCCCCCCTGCCGTACTCTCTTATAAATAGCCTGACCTGTTCGGCCGACATCTTTCCGAACCCTCTTGATGTCAACCCTCCAAAGGTTACAAAACCTTCGTTTATATCGTCAATCACCTGCAATATGGTCTTAAGCTGCCACAAGAAGAAGTTCCTCATGTAAATATTGACCTCAAACGTACCCTGCTCCAATACTTCAGGTTCATATAAAGCACCGGTCATTGCCGCGCCGGTAACCCTGTTAATGCCGACATTATGCCTCCTTGCAAGTACTACCGTATCCTTAATGGGATATGCATCCTTGAACTCAACTCTGCTCTTTAGTGACATACTGCCAAAAAGCCTGCAGGCAGGGCAATTGCCGAGATATCTTTCTTTTACATCAGTTATTTTCCTGGTGCGGTTAAAACAGCTGTTGTCAAACACTTTGCATGAACCCTTAAGAAGTTTTTCTGCACGGCTGCGGAAAACACCCTTAATGCTGCTTCCGGGTATAACAACGCTCATTTCACCGTTATGCATGCTTCGGATGAATTGAATATCAGGTATGGACGGTTCCAGTTCCATATTTTCACCTGAACGTATGCATACAGGGCTTTGCGCACTTAACAGGAATTTTATTTTGCATTCATTGTGTAGAGTCCTAAACACACTATCCTCTCCTTAATCCAAACCATAATATTCGGCTATGTTATTCTTATCTATTTCATCAATCTGCTCATCTATAAGCCTGATCTGTCCAAGTCCTCTGCTGGTATAACCTCCTACAGACACTTCGCCGTCTCTGAGAAGCTTCAGTATCAGGTTTAAAAGTTTGCGCTGCTTTTCATCCAGGTTTTCTGCCACCATATAGAAATCAAATAAAGCTCCGGCAGGTACTATTTCAAAATTATATTTCGCACCGGGATAAGCTGTTTCGGTATCCCTGTCTATGCCCACACCGTCCCGGCGTTCAAATTCCGCCTTTTCGCCTATGTACATCATATCCTTGATCTGTATTCTTGCAGACATCTGCTTGTTGCCGAACAGCTTGCACACATCGCAGCTCTTTTGATATATTTCCTCAGCAATAGTACGGTAATTGTCCTTATTTCGCGCTTTTATATCTTTCACGTACTTTTCAATGCACGATTCATCGTCATTGATTATATTGCAGCTGGACCATCTTCCTTTCAGGGCAGGATTCCTCAGCATTGCTTCCAGCTTGCTTCTCAACACGCCTTTAAGTGAAGACCCCGGTATCAACGGCTTTCTGTTTATATCCTTCAAAACAGGCAAATCAACCTGGACAGGGTCTATCCCGCTGTCGCTGGTACCAATGTGAAGAGGTTTGACCGCAATAATTTTCCCTTTTACTATTATTCGGTTTTCAAACACGTCAAACAACATTTATTTAGCCCCTCCTTACCTGCGCTGCCTGGTTTTCGCTCACAAGCACCGTAGCCTTCCAGTACAAGTATCCAAAAAACAGCTGAAGCATTTGCAATAATTCCTTTTCATCCGACTGTGCCTTAATCTTTTCCATATAATCAATTATTACTTCACCGCATTTTTTATCACCCAGTATTTTTTGGTCCCAGCCGTTTCCCTTTGCAGTTTTGTACTCAACCAGGAGCTTTACTTCTTCATAGAACCGGGCTTTTTCACATATTTCCGCAAGGGTTCTGAACTGGGTCTTGCCCAGGCTTTTTCTGCCGTCATTTTCCGATAAGTATTTTCTCAACGCGGTTTTTTCCGCAATTTCATTAACCATGTTTATCAGAGTCTTTCTATCCATTCACTATCTCCCCTTTCAGGTGTAGTTCATTACAAATCTCTATCTGCCCGAAACCGTTGTTTGTATCTCTTCCTACGCCTTCAGCCTCCATTTGTTCCAGTCTTCCTATAACGTTCTCGATTTTGTCTTTTGTAGACAATAGAAGCGTTGTACCTTTTAGTGTCAGTATCTCTGGCTTCTTCTCCCATTTGCCCCATTCTCTTGAAGTGTCGTAGCCTCTCACAATTTCCTGCTCTGCATATACTTCTTCCACGTCAATGACATCATCTTCCGATCCTAACACCATTCTTTTCCACATATTCCGGTATTCAGCATTGCTTAATGCCCTGTCGAGATCAAATTCCTCGATTCCGAGCTTTGCATCGCTTTTAAAAAGGACCGGTATAAAAAATTTATCCTGCTTCCCTTCCTTCTCCTGCTTCCTTTCGTTAAACTCCTTTAAAAGGGAAAGCAGGTCTTTTCTTTTCTCATCTGGCGTGACAGAAATAACTTTAACCCTTCCGAAACCTACAGAGCTATATCCTCCAATGTGATACACCTGGCCTTCTTTTACTCCAAGAGCTTCAGCATCTCCAATATGTCCTTCGAACACCAGCCCCTGCTTTATGGCGTATATGGTATACAGGCTTCCGTCAAGAGCCGTTTGAGTGTAAGGGTTGATAGATGTCTTGGTGTACAATTCTTTTTCAACTGAAACCCTTGCCTTTCCTTTCCTGTATCCCCTGGCTGATTCCAGCCTTCCCGCAAGGCCTTTCATTACGCTTTCCATGCCGTTTTCTTCAATGCAACGTCTGCATCTGTATTCGCCATCGTTAATGAGCATATCTTTAAAGCCATGTTCCTTGTTGGTTTTGCATCCCTTTGCCGTAAAAGGCAATATGTCATATCCTTCAGGATAGAAGAAAGAAAACCTGATTTCTCCAAATGTGCTGCAAGCTTTATAAAAAGGGCATGAAACGCATTTTGAATCATCCCTGACATACACGTAATTGTATCTGCCTTGTGCATCCGGTTCCTGGGGATTGTACAAAGGGCAGTTCATCAATATATGCCTTGCAAACGCCGCTCTCACTACATGACCGGGTATATAGTCAACAGATTCATAAACGTTATCTTTAAGCC
>JAMOAC010000193.1 GCA_023621975.1 Bacillota bacterium
CCGCTCTCTGCCACATTTCAGCGGATAAACAGAATTGTCCGTGATATGTCCAGAAAGTTGTCAAAAGAGGTCAGGCTGGAGATAATCGGAGAGGAAACGGAAGTGGACAAAAATATTATTGAACGTATCTCTGACCCTCTTATGCATATTGTCAGGAACTCTGTTGACCATGGAATAGAGCCGGCAGAGGAAAGAAAAAAGAAGGGTAAGCCTGAAGTTGGAACCATAACCATAGAGGCTAAAAACGCTGGTGGGGATGTATTAATAATTGTAAAAGATGACGGCAGAGGCCTGGATAAAGAAGCAATATTAAAAAAAGCCAGAGAAAACGGACTAATAAACAGGCCTGAAACGGATTTGACGGACAAGGAAATATACTCATATATTTTCCTGCCCGGTTTCTCTACAAATGATGAGATAACCGAATATTCAGGCAGGGGTGTCGGTATGGACGTAGTAACAAAAAATATAGCTTCTGTCGGGGGAACAGTTTCAGTAGACAGTATACCGGGCAAAGGTACGACAATAATTTTAAAAATCCCCCTAACCCTTGCAATTATGGGTGGAATGATAGTCAGGGTCGGTAATTCAACATTTACCATACCTGTTCTAAATATCAGAGAATCATTTAAAGCCAAAGAAGACAGCGTTATTACAGATATTGAAGGAAATGGAATGATAATGATAAGAGGTAAATGTTATCCGATTTTAAGGCTACACAGGATATATAAGGTAAAGACAGATATTGCAAATATTCCTGATGGAATTGTTGTCATGGTTGAAAATGAAGGAAAAGGCTTGTGTATATTTGCTGATGAACTGATTGGCGAACAACAGGTTGTTGTAAAAGCTTTGCCAAACTATATAAAAAATTTAAAAAAGGTTAGGGGGGTTGCCGGCTGTACATTATTAGGTGATGGGAGTATCAGCCTGATACTCGACATTGCAGATTTGATTGCGAGTTGATAAAGAAGGGAGGAGAAAATATGGCAGATATAATTGAAAACGATGTGAATATGGAGGAGGATACGCAGAAAGGAAGATATTTGACATTTTCACTTGGCGATGAATCTTATGGCATAGAAATCAAATATGTTACCGAAATAATCGGAATTCAGACTATAACGGAAATACCTGAGCTTCCGGAGTATATCAAAGGAGTGATTAACCTTAGGGGAAAGATCATTCCTGTAATGGATGTAAGGCTTCGATTTAGAAAGGAACCCAAAGAATACAATGACAGAACATGCATAATCGTGGTTGATATTAATGATATATCAATAGGGCTTATTGTAGACAGTGTTTCAGAGGTACTCACAATCCCTGATGAAGACATTGTCGAGCCTCCTAAAATGAATAAGAGTTTCAGTAACAGGTACATAAAAAACATAGGAAAAGTAGGTAATGATGTAAAGCTGCTTCTTGACTGCGAGAAGCTGCTTACGGAAGATGAACTGGAAGATTTGAGTGAAGCGTTGTAGAAACTGAAATGTATAACAAATTATGCAATAAATAAGGTAAATGAAAAATTAATGAATTGTGCTGCTAAAAAACTCAAAATGAAAATAATTATGAAATTACCAAAGGGGAGGTCTTAAAAAACGATGAGGTTAAACAATTTGAGAATAGGTGTTCGCATTACAATAGGGTTTTTAGTCGTTACATTCATTGCAGGTATTATTGGAATTGTTGGTATAATAAGTTTAGCAACTGTTAATGGATCCTATAAAACTTCATATGAAGATACTGTTGAAGTGTTAGAATATCTTGAAGGAATTAGTTCTTATTTTCAGCGCGTTAGAGCAAATCTTTATATCGTGGTGTTAGCCAATACTCAGCAAGATAAACAGACTTACGTTGATAGAGTTGATAAATATAGAGACATTATAGATGAAAACATTTCGAAATATAGAGAGTTATTGAACAATTATACTGCTGAGGAATCAAAAACTGAACGTGAATTACTTGACCAATTGGAATCCTCATTGTCAGCATTTGATCAAAAAAGAGAAGAGTTCATAGAAAAAATTGCCCTGGATAACGCACGCATAAATGAAGCATTTGAATGGGTCCGAGATGGAGGTGAAATGCGGGCTTTATCTGAGGAAGTAGATGCTGTTATTGAAAAATTAATTGCT
Organism: Bacillota bacterium; assembly: GCA_023621975.1. Next base: position 2,139 of record JAMOAC010000193.1, read on the forward strand.
TTTCAAAATGAATATTCATCTCAAAAAATTGAATCAAATGCGAGAACAGCCACAAGTACAATAGTAATTGTGGTCATCGGAATGGCTGTTGGAATTATTGTGGCAATAGTTATTGGTTTATTAATTTCTCGCAGCATTTCCAAGAAGATCAATGCTCTTGTAAAAGTAGCAGATGACGTAGCCTTAGGAGATGTAAACGTAGATATTGATGTAGACAGTAAAGATGAAATAGGCATGCTTGCAAAATCCTTTGAAAGAATGATTAAGAGTATTCGTGAGCAGGCTTTGGCAGTTGAAAGGATTGCAGCCGGTGATTTGACAATAGATGTTAATGTAAGGTCGGAGAAAGACCTTCTGGGTAAAAAGTTAACTGAATTGATACAAGGCTTAATGTTATGATTTCCGAGATAGCTAATGCTTCAGAGCAGGTAGCTACGGGCGCAAAACAGATATCCGATTCCAGTATGGTTCTTTCACAAGGGGCAACGGAGCAGGCAAGTTCAATTGAGGAATTGACCACATCTTTGGAAGAAATATCTTCACAAACAAAACTAAATGCAGAAAATGCCAACAAAGCCAATGAACTGGCTGAAAATGCAAGGATGAATGCAGCTCAGGGCAATGCCCAGATGGAAGAAATGCTTAAGGCTATGGATGAGATAAAGGTTTCTTCAAATAATATTTATAAAATTATCAAGGTTATTGATGATATTGCATTCCAGACTAATATCCTTGCACTTAACGCTGCGGTAGAAGCAGCAAGGGCTGGCCAACATGGTAAAGGTTTTGCAGTTGTTGCGGAAGAAGTCAGGACTCTGGCGGCACGTTCCGCCAATGCCGCAAAAGAAACGGCTGATTTGATTGAAGGATCTATTCAGAAGGTTGAAGCTGGTACAAAAATTGCAAAAGATACAGCTGAAGCACTTGATAAAATTGTCATCGCAATTGAAAATGTTGCAAATCTTGTGAATGAAATCGCTGTTGCATCCAATGAACAATCTACAGGCATCGAGCAAATTAATCAGGGAATACAGCAGGTATCTGAGGTTGTACAGAATAACTCGGCTACTTCCGAAGAGAGTGCGGCAGCAAGTGAAGAACTCTCAAGCCAGGCTGAATCCCTCAGAAAAATGGTTAGGGAATTTAAATTAAAGAAAATTAATCATACATACAGTGACAAGTTAGAGGATATAAATCCTGAAGTACTTAAATTGCTTGAGAATATGGCCAGGAAGAAAAATGATACTTCAAAGGCGACAGAGCAGGATGATGTCGATAATACACTGTCAAAAGAGTTAAAAGAGCAAAAAGAAAAAAAGATTGTTTTAAGTGACAGTGAATTCGGAAAGTATTAACGAATTCTCCTGAATGGCTGATCAATTAATGCTTTTCATATGGCATAGGCATGAATAAGGTAATAAGGTCTTAATTAAGAAGACCTAAGGAATAATTCTGATTAAACAAATGATAAGCTTTTAATAAAAGGAAACGGATGACGAAAATTATCAAAACAAACAGATGATAAAATCCTAGTTAAAAAGACAGATGATAAAAATTAGTTAAAGTAACAAATGATAAAGCTTAAATCGGAAACAAATGATAAAAATCTGGTTAATAGTCATATGGCAGGGTTTAGAGGGGAACGCAAATGTTCCCTTCTCCACTGCAAAATCGAATGGGCGGAGGCTATGGTTTCAATTACTCAAAAGGAATTCAGACAGTTGGCGGAATACATAAGAATAAATTACGGCATTAACCTCAAGGAAGAGAAGAAGTCTTTATTAATTGGCAGGCTTAAAAGTGAACTTGAAAAGTATAAGCTCAGTAATTTTTCCGAGTATTATGATTATATTTTATCAGATAAAACCGGAAAAGCAGTTAATGCTCTTATTGAAAAGATTACAACCAATCATACT
>JAMOAC010000390.1 GCA_023621975.1 Bacillota bacterium
AATACAACGCAAAGTATGCAAATAAATTTGAATACCCAGAAAAACTTATAGAACATCAGTTCGTATTTGCTTTTCCTGTCAGCATCAATATGCCGGTGAACATTCATGTTGAAAATAAGACTCCCCTCCAATTCAAAACGACAGAATAAAAGTAAAAAACTACCGCTTGTCCCAGTAAATCTCTATTATATCTCCGTTTCTTATCACATCAGTAAATGCAGCCTGCCTTCCATTCAACTTCAATACGATATTACCTCTTGGAGTTGACAAATCAAAATCCACGTAATTGAATATATCAACAAAAATATACTGCTCCTTATTGTCCTTAAGAAACACTGTTTTCCCGTTCACTACCACACTTATGCCGCTGTCATGTTCCTTAGGAGTTCCTTCATCAGAAGTCCCTTCATCGTATAGCTCAGGTTTCGATGAATCTGATGGCAAATCTTTCTCTGTACTGTCATCTGCCATCTCTTCCTGGTCTGCTTCCGTTGAATGGATATCTGTTCGCTCTACCGGAATATACTCAATGTTGACAACATCACCGTCACATATTCTGTCATCCAGCGATGCAGGAACGTTATTGATAAACACCCGCAAATACTCTTTCTCTTCTCCCGGACGGACATTAAATTCCGGATTTTCTTTAATTATGTCAGATACGAAAACCTCCGCATCCTTTCCGTTTTTTGCAGGTTTTATAATAATATTGTCACCGGGCATAATGTCGGTATCTATGCTTGCAATTTCGTTATTTACAAATATTTCTGCTGCCTTTCCGTATTCCCCTCTGATTACCCTGGGGATGCCGTTAAGGGTAAACCTCAGGCTTTTGCCGCTTTTTCCGATAAGCCGGCCAGGGTCAAACCCTGAAAGCACAAGTGCATCAGCAACCTTAATTTTTTTTGTGTTAAAAAGCTTGACTGTTTTTCCGTTAACCGAAACTGTAAAGAAATTATATCCCTTTTGCATTTGTGCAGTTACTGCAATGCCGATAGGCGTTATGGCTTCGGGTCCCGAAAGCTTTTTCCCGGAAAACTTCAAATTCTGTATGATGTTTCTTCCCCGTACTCCGACCCGTTCCCGGGGAAGCCCCAGATTTTCGGCTATAAGCTCTGAAAGCCCTGGGATTTGGCTGCCGCCGCCCACCAGAAATACCGCATTGGGAGATTTTTTGTTGTACTCGATTATCTTCTGAGAAACAGTGTCTGCCAGTATCTTTACGGCAGGTTGAATAACTTCCCTTACTTCATCCCTTGAAATTTTCCACTTGCAACCCATGATGTCAGTAAACGTAATAGAATCTTTCCTTGTCGACAGAAACAATTTTATCTTTTCCCCGGTGGCAAAATCAACCAGGTAATGCCGGCAAATCTCTTCGGTAATTTCATCCCCGGCATAAGGGACCATTGCATATGCAACGACACTTCCGTCTCTTGTCAGGGCTATATCAGAAGTACCTGCTCCTACATCTACCATTGCAAGGTTCAATAACCTCAGATTTTCCGGTATTGCCACATTTATTGCAGCTATAGGTTCCAGGGTAAGGCTTGAAACCTCAAGCCCAACTCTGTTCATTACGGTGTACAGGCTGTCTACAACTACCTGCGGAAGAAACGTTGCAAGTATTTCAACTCCTGCCTTATTTCCTTTCTGGCCTAAAAGATTTTTCATGACATATCCGTTGAGGAAATAATTAACTACACTATATCCAATACAATAAAACCGGCTTTTTTCTTTACCGGTTATTTTCTCATACAGCTTTTCCTGAGCTTTCTGGACAGCTTCAATTTCAAGGGCCCTTATTAAATTGTAGTCTATTTCCCTGTTATTATCTATATCTTTTTCTAAATTCACTTCACAAGTATTGAGAACTCTGCCTGCAGCGGCAATAGCTGCTTTAACAAGAGAAACGCCTAATTCTTTCTCCAGTTTTTCCTTAACTTTCCTTACAGCAACGGCTACACTTTCTATATCATGTATCTGACCGTCATACATAACCCTTCGCTCATGCTCGAGAATTTCTGAAGAAAGAACCTTGAATGCATCGCCTTCCTGTTTCCCCACGATTCCTACTATCGTTCTCGTGCCGATATCCAGTGCAAATATAAGGTCATCCGCATTATATATGTTTTCTTTATCTATGCCTTTCACCATTTCATCTCTTGCGGGCATAACAACACCTCACTCTTCATCAGCAATAAGACAATACACTATTCATGCCCACAATGCCCCATATCCCTATTGCAATAATATAAGTTCGACAATATGTTGTCAAATCCTTCTTTTTGCATTGAATTTAGAAATTTTCACTAAATTTGGGAGAAATACTGAGATTAATCCAGTGTCAGATTTTGGCCATAATCACAGTACGGCCTGATGAGGCATTCGTCGCATTTAGGCTTTCTTGCCTTACATACTGCTCTTCCGTGATAAACAAGCTGGTGGCAGAATTTGCTCCAGTTTTCTCTGGGAATTATTTCCATAAGGTCATACTCGATTTTTTCAGGATCGTCATTTTTAGTAAAACCTATTCTTTTTGAAAGCCTTTTTGCATGAGTATCAACCACTATGCCCGGTATTCCGAATATATCACCCAATACAAGGTTTGCGGTCTTACGCCCTACACCGGGCAGCCTGAGGAGATCTTCCAATGTGTCCGGGACCTCTCCTCCGTAATCTTTAATGATCATTTTGCAGCAGTTGATAATGTTGCGCGCTTTATTGCGAAAAAACCCCGTAGGCTTTATATCCTGCTCCAATTCCTCAACATTGGCATTGGCAAAATCATATACATTTTTATATTTTTTAAAAAGAGTTTCCGTTACAATATTTACACGCTCATCGGTGCATTGGGCTGCAAGTTGCGTCGCTATAAGCAGTTGAAGCGGATCTTTATATTTTAAGGTACATTCTGCATCGTCATAAAGCTTATCAAAAATTTTTATGATTTCTGCTGCTTTCCGTTTGTTATCCATTTCCCTCTCCTTTTGTACAACTTATGTTTTAATTCTATTATTATAATAACCCATTCCGTACCTTAATGCCAATAGCTCCACATCTTAAATCCAACAGAATCTGAATTCCAGCTGTCAATTTTGTCCTGCATTATTTCAATAAACAAATCTGCTATTTCAGGATCGAATTGCGTTCCCTTACACCTTTTTATTTCCTCAAGTGCTTCTTTTACGGACATTGCCTTCCTGTAAGGCCTGCTGCTCGTCATTGCGTCAAAAGCATCCGCAATGCACAATATCCTTCCGTAAATGCTTATTTCTTCACCTTTAAGTCCATAGGGATAGCCTGTTCCGTCAAATCTCTCATGATGTTGCAGTATGGCATCCAATCCATCCTGTAAAAATTTTACATCTTTTAAAATATTATATGAAATAATAGGATGCTTTTTAATTTCATTATACTCTTCAACTGTCAGCTTGCCCTTTTTATGCAGAATAGATGCCCTGATACCTATTTTCCCTATGTCATGCAATATAGCCGCATACTCCAGCATCTGAACTTCCGCTTCACTAAAATTCAGGCGCTTTGCAATTTCACAGCAGAGCTCTTTTACCCTTTGACAGTGTCCCATCGTATAGTCATCTTTTGCCTGTATTGAATTGGCCAATGCCGTCACCGTTTGTATATACCCTGTCTGGATGTCTTTATAATATTTTAACAGTTGGGTATTTTTTATATTTAATTCATTCTTTGCTTGATTTAACTCATCAATATATTTATTAAGTTCCTCATTCGTAGCTGCAGCCTGCTCGTAAAGAGACTCGATCTCCTGCTTTTGCATGTAAGTATTCATAAACAGCTCTGCATTACTTATTGCAATTGCTGCGTAATTTGCAAGGCTCTCCAGGAATTGAAGGTTTACTTTCTGAAAGGCCTCTGGCTTCCCTGTTTCAATAAAAATAACCCCTATAAGCTCACCTGATACATTCATCGGAATTGACATCTTGTCTCCGTAGCAACCCCGATTTTTTATGTATGTATTAATCTTCTTTATTATCTGGCCTTTTCTGAAACACGTCA
>JAMOAC010000528.1 GCA_023621975.1 Bacillota bacterium
TGCTTGCACATTATAAAAATCTGCAAGTAATATTAGCTGTGCCGTCCAGTCGTCTTTGTAGGAGCCTATTACAGCAATTTTGCCAGCTGCCTTGATTTTTTCGCAGTTGTCTAATAATTCCTGCCATGTTTTGGGAACTGAAAGTCCTAATTCTTCATAAACTTTTTTATTGTAAAGCCATGCTCCTGCCATGGTTGGTTCTCCAGGAATACCGTATACCTTGCCGTTAACGCTTACACAAGTCTTAAATGAATCTATTACATTATCCATAAACGGCTCATTTGTAAGATCTACAAAGTTTTGCTCAGGATTGAGTGCCTGGAAAAGTGATCCTGAGTTATAGAAGCATAAATCTGACATATCACCTGTAGCCAGGCGTGTTTTAACCAGATTGTCACCCTCCGAACCACCGGGACGGAGTTCAATTTCCGTTGCTATATTATATTTTTCCTTAATGGCTTCTGCTACCGCATTTATACCATCCAACTGTGCCTGGTTATCTATCAGGAATGTAAGAGTAACCGTTTCTTCATAAGCTTCACTTTCAGTATCAGTCTTATCTTTTGACTCAGATGTATCGGTATCATTTTGAGTAACTTCACTGCTATCAGGCTGTGTCTTTTCTTCATTCTTATTACAACCTGAAAATACAACAAGTACCATCATTGCACAAATTATCAGTGCAATAAATCTTAACACTTTTCTGTTCATACAATATCCTCCTTTTACTATTGTTCTTATTCTTTTTCTTTACTTCAATTTAATTTTATCAACTTACAAACTTGCACTACATGGAATAAATAACACATCAGAATGTAAAATTCAGCACAGTATTTGGAACCGCATAATACAATTTACAGGGCACAGGAGTTGATTTTATAAAATCAATCCTGGCCCCGATGCCTTGTTTCCCTTTTATTTTTTATTTATTGTAAATCCTGTACATCAGGACAGCAACTTCTGCCCTTATAGCATTATCTTTAGGATTCAGCATGTTGTTTGAACCGACAATTAGTCCATCTTTTACAAGGGCAGCTATACTTTCAACTGCATACGACGCAATCTCGTCGGCATCTGAAAACTTATCCAGATCTGCTTTCGTGCCCTCTGCTTCCAGCTTATTTAACAGCTTAAGTGCTCTTGCAGTCATCGTCATCATATCCTGCCGAGTGATTTCCTCCCTGGGAGCAAATTTATTGTTTCCGACCCCGTTTGTAATGCCGAGTTCTTTTGCAATTCCTACCTCTTTATAGAAGTAATCTTCTATTGTAACATCATCAAAGTTACTGTTGACTTCTGCCGTTAAACCAAGTGTCCTCACAAGAAGGGCAGCAAAATCAGCTCTGGTTATGTTTGCTGACGGATTAAAAATTTTCCTTGTAGTCGAAATTCCTTTTATAATTCCTTTTGATGCGAGAACTTCTATCTCTCTTTTAGCCCAGCCATAATTTGATATGTCATCAAACGTTACATCCACGTATGCAACTGCAAATTTGCTTAAGTGTGTAGTTGTAAATGTAACCATTTGAGTAGAAGGATTATATCTTCCTGAGTAAACCGGAACAATGCTGTTATTTTCTTCTATATACCATACCGTAATTTTTTCACTGTCTTCGTTTTCCTGCGATGAATATGGAACAGATACATATACAGGCATGTACGGGTCATTCCACGGAATGGGGGTACCGTCAACCCTTCTAAAGTATATTTCAATTACAGGCCTATCCCCTATATTTGCTTTTACATCTTCAGAAAGTCCTGAAATATCTGCCTTGGAGATAACCAGTTCTATGTTCTCCTCTTCACTGTTTGCAAGCATATTAGTTGGTAATGTAATAGTAGCTATCTCAGTTATTACTTTAATCACTTCATTGGACTTACCTGAAGTCAGCACCTTTGCTGGAATCTCCAGAACATAAGCATTTGCATCTGCAATTGCAGGTATATTCAAAGTAACATTCTTTACCCCACTGTCATCCGGAACTACCTCTGAAAAGGCCTGAGAAATTGCATATTCCGTTACATATGTCTTTGCTTCTCCGGTTTCCCTGCTAAGTACCGGCTTGTTTACTTTTACATTGCCGGGTTCACCGCCAGGGATAAAGATCGGTACGTATCCACCTGGTTCTCCGGGTTCTTCTTTACCAGGTTTGTAGGTAAATGTAGTACTTACAGGCGTCGATATCCCCGTACCGCCAACGATTACAGTATACACTCCTCCTGTACTCTCATCCAGTTTATAAGTAAATTGATAGCTTCCATTTGCTCCGCTGATGGTCTGGTCTATATAGTCCGTTCCACCCGACGGATTTATTACAAGTACTGTAACCTGCTGTCCCGGACCGGAAGATATGTTCCCGCTTATCGTTACTACTCCTTTAGCATTATCCACAAATATAGATACATCAATATAAACATCATCTTTACCTGACTCTCTTGTGGTTACAGTTAGACTTGGTCCATCTGTACTCCAGTTCCCGGCTGCATCTCCCGCCTCAACCTTAAACGTGTAAGTTTTGCCAGGATTCAACCCGGTTACTCTGTAACTTGTTACTAGACCGGGAAGTGTCACAAGTACTTCATCATCTTTATAAATTTTATAATTTGATATACCTACATTATCTTGTGCTTTTGTCCATGTTAATGTCAGACTTGTCTGTGATATATTGGTTGCTTTAAGATTGCTTCCCCGTGGCCACACAGGTGCCTCATTATCAGAACTATCCTCACCGGGTTTATAAGTAAACGTAGTGCTAACCGGAGTATCTACGCCTGTACCGCCTACCGTTACAGTATATACTCCTCCTATATTCTCATCCAGTTTATAAGTAAATTGATAACTTCCATTAGCTCCGCTTATGGTCTGGTCTACATAATCCGTTCCACCCGACGGATTTACTACCAGTACTGTAACCTGCTGTCCCGGACCGGAAGATATATTCCCACTTATCGTTACTACCCCTGTAGCATTATCTACAATTGCCGATGCAGTTACATATGTATAACCCGCCGCATATGAAACGGATGTAGCTACCAATATAAGCAATATTATTGTTAAAGTTATACTGATTATCTTTTTCATAGTAACCTCCATTTCGAATATCAGAGCGGTATATGTGCAGTATACCGCTCTGATATTCATTTTTATTATTAATCATTCAAATGTAACTGCATTTGACAAAGGTCTCATTCCTGAGATGCTATCCCATACGAAAACTTTCACGTAATGTCCGGTTACATCTGCAGGCAGTGCAAACCCAGCGTTGAAGTTGTATGTCTGGCCTGCCCCTACTTTACCTTCTATATACGAAATGTTCTTTACTGCGTTATCAGGTGAATATAGTGCTACAATCATGCAGGCATCCCTTGCAACATTACCATTGTTGGTTATGCTTACGCTAGCTCTCAAATCAGCTGAAGGAACCAGTTTAGTGAGTATATTGCCTGCTGCATCTTTAAAGACAGGGGCTCCAATGATAAACTGATCATCCAGAGCTTCACCATGCAGTTGCATTGAATCAATGCGTATGTCAGCATCCCTGAAAACAATATAGATATCATGTATTCCTTCCATATCAGTATTCAAGTCAACAGTTACATCTTTATAATCTACTTCAGTCACTTGATATTTACAGCCTGGCACATTACGTGTTACGGGAGCAGGTACTTCTCCTACCGTTGCAGTTGCAAGTAGCTCACCATCTGGTGAATCAGCACGTAATTCAATTTTAGCTTCAGGGTTTGGTGCATATACGCTTAGTGTAACACTATTTGCCCCGGTTAGATCCACATTTTTAATAGCAACCCACGAACCGTTACGCTTGGACATTACAGCATAATATCCACCTACAACCTTGTCTGCACGCAGGTTTTCAATTGTGCGTAATTTTGAGACCTCACGGTATACAACATCTTCTGTAGCAAAAGAATGGTCAAATACGTTTACTGGTTCTGATGATGCATCAAGTATGCCAACAGTTGAACCATCTACAAATAGATCAGTGCTCAGCCGTATGTCCTCAGAAGAAGCACCAACAGTTTTTGTTTTACCTGGTTCAATAACAACCTTTTCAAAGGAAACCAGCTTCTTTTTAGGAGCATATTCACCATAGGCGGAATCAGGATTGCTTACATAAAGCTGTACTACTTCAGCGGTTTCGACATTACCTGTATTCGTAACATCTACCGTAACGGTAAACGGAGAATCTGCACTGATAGATGAAGGCGCTGACAGATTACTGTATTTAAAACTGCTGTAAGACAGACCATATCCAAACGGATAGGTTACAGGTGCTTCTGTATACATATATGTTAATTTTGTTTCAATAGGATCCGCATTTGTCATGTCTTTTTTGTAACGTGGGTCTATCTGATCTAAAGTAAGTGTCTTATTTCCTAAAGGTATCGAATATTCATCCATTGGAGGAAGAGCAGATTCATCTGCATACCATGTAGCAGTCAAGCGCCCTGTTGGTGCGTAATCACCATAGAGAACTTCCGCCAATGCTTTGGCATCATACTGTCCGCCATATGGCTGATAAACGATAGCATCAACATTAGGATCATTTTGAATTTCTTCCATAATAACCGGGAAGTTGGTTTCAACTACAACAATTGTTTTCTTACCCTTACTCTTAAATGCTTCAGCTACATTTTTGACCAATTTATAATCTGATTCTCCCATATATAAGGTAGAACGGTCTTTACCCTCGCTGGCACTATGCTTTACATTAGCACCTACAAAGATGATGGCATAATCTTTTGAATCGGCTAATTTTACTACATCTTCTCCTTCTTCTTTTATAACTTTTACTTCAAACTTGAAATTATCAGGAATATCAGTTACTGCACCTACTGTTTCATTCGATGTAAATAATCTTCCTTCCTCGTCAACTTTGATGAAATTTCCCTGATAGAATGAAGTTGTAAAGTTCGCGTTAAATCCAGTAGCAAACGAATTTGTTGCTATTGCTATAGTTCCATCACTGTTCTTAATTGAACGCAAAACAGGTGGCAGAGTTGAAGATGCACCGTATATATCTATGTTATCCCATGTATTATCAGGAACAGCTAAAATAGTGTTATTTGTATTCTCGATAGGTTTCGGTCCGGCTGGGTTAGCTGCTGAACTAGGTGAGGTTACCCAAAGGTTATTAGTCTGTGACAGCAAGCTATAACCTTCTTGTCCCCAATCATATACATTAAAGTACTGATTCTGTGACAGTTCTTCTTCGTCACAATCTGCAACCAATTGTCCTCCTTTACCCAAAGGTACTTTGTCTGTAATTTCACCTGCAGGAGCAGTGACATATTTGCCGTTTGCAACTGACTTTAATGCAATTACCTTTGTTCCCGATAAATATGTTAATTTATCTTGATCATTAACTGCTTTAACTATTGCATTCAACGGAGTTATACCGGAATCAGGTATGTCGGACGGTGTATTTCTTACAGAATATTGAGTTTTGAAACGTGCATTAGCATAAATTCCTGTGATAACTCCGGAATCGTCCTTGGATAATGGCAGAGCATTATTTTCATTCTTTAAAAGTACAATAGACTCACGTGCAGCCTGCAGTGCAACACGCTGATGTTCTTCAGTATGATAATCGGTCAGGTCCTTCGGATCTGCCACATCTTTGGCATACTTGGCGAAAGGATAATATTTCGGTACACCATTTTCATCTACTTCATTAAAGACACCAATGCGAACCAAAGCTTTAACTAATGGAATTCCGGCTTGTTTTACATCTTCATAAGTAATTCCGTACAGACCTTCTTCTACAGCTTCAACCAGTGCAAGTACGTCTGATTTGTCCGTACCCATTGCGCGTACAGATTCAGAATGTGCAAGCACCATCAATGCAAGTGCATGCTTTCTGTCGGGTGTATATCTTTCGTTATATTCATCTGCCCCGTTTTCATTGTAAAGAATATATTCGGCGTTAAAATCCGGTGATGAGTACAGACCGAATTTTGCATACCTGTTAGCATGAAGCATATAAGGTGAAATAAGATTTGGAATGCCGTTAGTACGTCCTAAGGATGTCATAACACCGGATACAGCTCCGGACGCA
>JAMOAC010000524.1 GCA_023621975.1 Bacillota bacterium
ATGCGCTTCAGAGAGTAAAGAGAAAACTGGAAAAACATCTTGAAGAAGGAAAATCACATCAGTTGTAAAAAGTACTGGACTTTATTAATTAAATGTGTTATAATACAAATCGCTCTTGAAAATAGAATAAAGTTGCGGGTGTAATTCAATGGTAGAATATCAGCTTCCCAAGCTGACTACGTGGGTTCGATTCCCATCACCCGCTCCATTCGGTTTGTGCCCTCATAGCTCAGTAGGCAGAGCGCATCCATGGTAAGGATGAGGTCACCAGTTCGACCCTGGTTGAGGGCTCCAAAATAAAAGAGATGGTTAAAGGACCATCTTTTTTTAGTTTCTATGATAAGTGTTGGGGTGTCGAAAGAGTAACAATTTCGATACTCCAATATTTTTGCAAATAAAAAATTTTATCCTGCAAGGAACATCTATTATATTTCCATAATTTTGTTAAATAAAGAAACAATTATTTGGTAATCCTCTGAACGAGGTGATATACCTAAATTGTAAGAATGTTTAAAAAAATAATATTGAAAAGAGGAGGAATTTTCTATGAAACGAAAGGTAAGAGCAGTACAGTATGGATGCGGAAAAATGAGCGTGTATCTCATGCGGTACTTGCTCGAAAAAGGGGCAGAGATTGTTGCAGCGTTCGACATAAGTCCTTCAGTTATCGGCAAGGATATCGGTGAAATTATCGGCGGCAAGAATCTGGGAGTCAAGGTTATGGATGCCAGGGAGGCAGACAGGGTACTTTCGGAACTTAAGCCTGACGTCTGTGTGATTGCGACCCGAAGCACAATGAGAGAGCTTAAAGAAGCTTTCACAGTATGCGCGAAAAACGGCGTAAATGCTATTTCAACCTGTGAAGAGGCCATATATCCATGGAATTCTTCTCATGAAATAACAAAAGAGCTTGATGAGCTGGCAAAAAAGAATAACTGCACTCTTTCAGGCAGTGGCTATCCCGATATGTACTGGGGTGTACTGATCGATACCGTTGCCGGTTCCATGCACAAAATAACAAGAATTGAGGGGTCCAGCAGCTATAATGTTGAAGATTATGGCATAGCCCTGGCGGAAGGACACGGAGCAGGACTTTCACTTGAGGAGTTTGCTGAAAAAATTGGGAAATACAATGATTTGAGCTCTGATGAGATTAAGGCCAAAATCGAAAGCGGCGAAATTGAACCGAGCTACATGTGGAACCAGAACGGCTGGCTGTGCAGCAGGCTGGGATTAACTCCCATTTCACAGACACAGAAATGCATCCCGACGACTTCTGATAAGGACCTCGAATCAAGTACTCTCGGCATGACGATTAAAGCCGGATATGCAACGGGAATGTCTGCTGTCGTTACAACAGAAACGGCTGAAGGAATTACCATTGTAACCCAGTGCATCGGAAAAGTCTATGCACCTGGTGAATTTGACAAAAATGAATGGAAGTTTTACGGGGAACCTGACACGACGATTGTTGTTAACCGTCCCGCGACAGTAGAACTTACCTGTGCAAACCTGGTTAATCGCATTCCTGCTCTCATCAACAGCAAACCTGGCTATATAACAACAGACAAACTTCCAAACAATGTTTACATGGTCAAACCGATGAATGAGTATGTTAACAAAGAAGATTAAAAATGGTTTGTTTCAACTTTAAAACTTATTTCACACTTATTTCACGCCTCAAAGGCTTATTTTGCGCCCTTTGAGGCATGAATTTTTGGGTATGAATTTAATTTATTGCGCGGCTTTGACGCCAACGGCCATAGTTCTATGTAAAACAAATTAATGAAGCGTTTTATAATGAAGCGCTTCAATGGATACTTGAAACTGGCAGGAATATCATTAATAATGAATAAAATGGAAAGTAATATCAATCTAATTGATGACAAACGCTTGAATTTCGCAGAATTTAAATAAAATCTGATTTTAAAAATTAATTTATAAATTTATAATAAAAAATTAATAAAAGTATTGACAAGGAAGAATAGCTGTTATAAAATGAAACCAATGAAGCGTTTCATAATGAAGCGTTTTAGAGAGATGGTTTGATATATGGGATCTAGAGTTACAATTAAAGACATTGCGAAAAAAGCCGGTGTTTCTATAGGCACGGTAAGTAAGGTATTAAATGGTGACAAAAGCGTTAAGGAAAGCAACCGAATCGCAGTTGAAGAAGCCATTAATGCTCTTGGTTATCGAGTAAATAAAATTGCAAGAGGATTGGCAAAAAAGCCTATTAAGATAGGAGTTTTGTTGCCATCAGCATTTGAGTTCTATTTTGATCCAATGCTGGAAGGAATCAAAGAGGCAATTTTGCCACTTGCTGATTATAAAGTGACAGCAATATATAAAAGTTATGCAAAGTTTGATGATGACGAAAAAGTCATAGCATGTTTGAAAGAATTTTCTGATGAAGAAGTAAATGGTATTATTCTCGGACCTTCCCACTTCAGAGGATACGGTAATATTATCAATGAGCTTCAGGAAAAGGGTATTCCAGTTGTGCTTGTATTGTCAGATTTAATAAATTCCAAGAGGCTTGCCTGTATTTGTATTGATGCAGAATACTCAGGCAGAACAGCTGCTGACCTTGCACGACTGGCTCTTAACGAGGGTGATTTGGTCGCAGCTTTTGTCGGGAATAAGGATGTTATGGAGCACCAGAAAAAGGCAGAAAGCTTCACAAACAGAGTACTGGAATTGGGACTAAAAATAGCCGGTGTATTTGAAACTCAGGATGATTCACTTTTGGCATATCAGTTAACAGTTAATACACTAATGCAAAACCCTTCTTTAAAATTAATTTATGTGGCAACCGGTAATTCAGTGGCAGTTTGTAAGGCTATTACAGATGCTGGAAGAGAAGATATGGTTAAAGTCATTGCAACCGATGTTATAGCTGAAACAAAGAAATATGTGGAGAACGACATCATCATTGGGGTGTTGGATCAGCATTTGAAAAAGCAGGGAAAGGTTGCAATAAATACTTTATATCAGTATTTGTCAGAAGGCTTTATCAAAGAAGATATAATAAAAATCACACCTGGACTTTTGCTCAAAAGTGGAATTCTAAATGCTATTGAACAGAAAACTAAATAAAAAAATTTAAAATCCAAATAAAACGTTTCATCTTAATTACAACTTAATAACAATAATTTACAAAAATTACATTAAGCGGGAGAGAGGAAAATGCAAAAAGTAAAAATTGGTTTTGTACCATCTACATGGGCATCTTGGGATGGCAGTGCCTATACTGGGAAATTGGCTGGGAAAATGCGTGCCCGCTGCCTTGACGTATTTAGAAAAATACCGGGTCTTGAGATTGTTGTTCCTGACGAGTCGATGACTGAAGATGGCTGTGTCGGAACAATAGAGGAAGGAATGAAAACGCTGGAACTATTTAAAAAAGAAGATGTTCAGGGCGTTATCATTGGAAATATGAATTTTGGGCATGAAACCTCTGTCGGAGCGATATTATCCGGATTGAGAAAAGATATGCCGATACTGCATTTTGCCACCCGAAGCGGTGAATATTCTCCTCAGGGCAACAGAGCGACAGATACCTGGTGCGGTCAGTTCATGACGTGTTCTTTGATAAAGAGACGGGGATTTAAGTTTGAGCATATTTTAACCTGTAATCCTGAAGATGAAGTGTTTGCTGACAAGGTAGCCACATTTACGAGAGCTTGTAATGCGATCAGCAGGTTTAAGGGTGCTCGTATTCTTCAGGTTGGGACAAGACCTACCGGTTTTGAATCTGAGTTTTTCAACGAAGAAGATGTAATGAGATGCTTTGATCAGACGCTAGTACCTGTGGATCTGGCAACAGCTTTTGAAAAGCTGGACGCGATATCACCTAATGATCCAGAAGTTCTACATATTGTTGAGGACATCAGAAAAAATGTTGATGTCATTGTAGGAGAGACTCCCAATGCGATTGTGAATCAGGCAAGGTTTGAGCTTATGCTGCTTAACCTGCTGAATGAATATCATTGTGATATGATTGCCTGCAGCTGCTGGGAGTCATTGCAGC
>JAMOAC010000392.1 GCA_023621975.1 Bacillota bacterium
GTAAACGAAGGCGAGCTATCATATGATGAATTCAAAAGACTCAAAGAAATGCTTGAAGCGGTCGGGAATAATTCCCAGGGAACAAACTTTTCTCAGAATGACTCTGCCATTATTAAGCATGCTGATAGCAATACAGATAAAAACAATGTTGCTCGATTTGATTCCAAGAATCCCATGAGGGAGGAATAGACTATGAGTATTTTGACAAATATCTTTTTATCCATACTAAACATTTCTATCATGGGAACAATTGCTGCGGCTTTTCTTCTGCTTGTCAAATGGATATTCAGAAACGGATTGAATCAGACATGGCACTACTATATATGGATTATACTGGTTATAAGGCTTATAATACCCGTATTCCCGGAAAGCCCGTTTAGCTTGTTTAATCTAGCAGAGATGTTTCAGCAAGAGCTTAATGAAAAGGGAATCGCTGCAGACAATCTTATGATAAAAGATATTCTCCCGGACGATAGCATGATCACGGAGCATATGGAGACACCTTTGCCGGATAATAAAACAGCTTTGGACTTAGAAGTTAATAATAATGCTTTCAAAGGTTTTGATGCCGATTTTAAGCCCAGCAACACCGATGTTAATGACAGCATAGATGCCAATCCTTATAATTTTCATGGCAACATATCTCGATATACAGGTACTGCACAAATAACCCGGTCGAATAATGCTGTTCGCCCGTTAAGCATTATATGGATTTTGGGAGTCATCGGATTCCTGACATATAAATGTATATGCAATATCCATATTAACCGGAGGATAAAAAAGTGCCCTGTCTTGACTTATACTGCCAATACCAGAATATTAAACATTTTAAATGCATGTAAAACACATCTGTCCATCAACAGTACTTTAACGCCGCTAATTTGCGACGGTTTTGGTTCTCCCTGCCTGTATGGATTGATAAAGCCAAAGCTGCTGATACCCGGTACGCTGACCGAAAATGTTGACGAAAGGCATATTAGATACATCTTTCTGCATGAGCTGATACATTTAAAAAGAAAAGATCTGTATTTGAATGCCGTATTATTTGTATTGAAGGCAGTCTATTGGTTTAATCCATTATTTTGGTACTGCTTTTCAGCAATGCATAGTGACTGCGAGATATCATGCGACGTATCTGTAATGCTGAGACTGGAGAGTAAAGAACGGATTGAATACGGCAAAACAATACTTGAAGTATCGGGCTATTGTTCCGGGTTAAAACCGTCCTGCTTTGTTGCTGAGGTGACAAACAAAAAAAGCGATACCAAAAAGAGAATTATTAAAGTCATTAGCTTTAGGAAACCATCTTTCCTGGTAACGTCCCTGACCGTTGTAATTACCTTAATTCTGGGATTTGTGTTACTGACCGATGGTATTGTACATACTCGGCAACAGACTATCACCGAACATAAAACGGGTATTACTGAAAATGGTTCCAACGGTGATGTTACAGAAATGAATGAAACCATCACCGCGGAATCCGAAAGCGATGCTGCGGAAAAATTGAGTAATACCTTCGAAAAGATCTGCTTTCACGCTTCAGCCGGATATTCACAGGAAATTATCAAACAAGAATTCCCGGACGAATATAACTATATAATAACAACAGGTGAAAGGGCCGTTGACTTCTTAAAAACTCAAATCCATAATATCACCGGAAAGCTGAATCATAGCCCAGGCAAAGATTCTGATAATAAAGAACCGTCATTGGTAAGACAAGATATGCTCAGGCGAAAAATTACAGCAGAATGGTTAATTTCGGACATCTTCAAAAAACGGGGCGGAGAGAAATACAAACCTTATGAGCATGAGTATCCGGTTACCGTATTGAAACGGGATTGCATCGGCAGAACGGGCCCCAGTGATGGGTTGAACAGTGGTGCACAATCCCTGAAAATACAATAGTACAATTAACCGGAAACGTGGATGCTCAATGGTGGACGGCAAAAAGAACAGAACCGTTAATCCTGCCGGAAGGTGAATTGGGCTCAAAGGATGAACACACCTATTCTATGCATGCGAACGGTACTGAATTCTGGATAAACATACAGGACTTCGAATTTAACCATACATTAGATAAACCCCTTTACATAAATTCCACCAATATAAACGATGCGCTGGAATATACATGGGTGATACAAACCGGTAAAAAGAGTGAGAAGTTGTTCGATCCCGATAATTACATTGAAATATTGGATTTTCCTGCAGCTGATGGAGTTGTAGTGGGGCATGCTTTTAACAATGACCTGGTCAGACTAAAAAAAGACGATGAAAATAATATTATCAGACATGGTGAATGGGTATTAATAGAAAAAATACCCTTCTTCGGTTATAATTCTTCAAACGTTGGATGGGTCACAGCAGAACATGTAGTTGAATTAATCGAAGAAATACAGCCTTTACAGGGCTTTATACTTGGTAACACTTTAATCTATACCCAACCCGATACAAATTCTGAAACATTCAATGATATGGAAGCCGGAATTGGAAACCTTCTTAAATACAACCCCATTGCGTGCATCCATATCACCGATACAAAGGGCGACTGGTTGCAGGTAAGCGTCGGGGTAAACTCTTTTACCGGCTGGATACAAAAGGAAAAAATCTTTTACCGTATTACCGATGAAATCATAAACAAAGTTTATCGTCCTGAGCCCGACCCGGTAAATTCGTTTTAAAACTTAAGAAGGAAATTATAAATAATCCTTCCTTCATCATCAAAACCGATGATACAGCCGTTATTCAAATACTTTTGAAATTAAAGACCAACATGTAGTATAATAAGCTATCATTATCAGACATCTTAATATCCAATTAATGCCGAAAATGGATTTTCGGGAGTGTCGGTTTATGGTAGGCCCGGACTAGTATAACAGTGTGGGAGTTGTCCGGCGTTAATATAGAGATGTCTGACAATACAGAAGAGTCGGGATAGGATAACAATGAATAGGATAAGAATAAAGCTTTATATTTTATGAGCAATTTATTTTTTCGGGAAAACAATACAACAGGAGGCATAATAATGGCTTTCGATGGTGTTTTGTTAAATTGTGTTATTGCAGAGCTGCGGGATAAAGTACTTAACAGCCGCATCGAAAAGGTTTATCAGCCGGAAAAAGATGAGATCCATCTCCATATTCGTACCAGGGGCGGAAATGTGAAACTTCTGCTATCAGCCAGTGCCAATCATCCACGGATTCATTTAATAGAGTCTTCCAAGCCCAATCCCTTTTCCCCCCCTATGTTCTGCATGCTCCTCAGGAAGCATCTCATTGGAGGAAAAATTGTCGATATTGTGCAGCCCGGCTTCGATAGAATTGCCGAAGTAATCGTAGAGAACATTAATGAAATGGGCGATCTTGTATATATAAGATTGATAACAGAAATAATGGGCCGGCACAGCAATATTATTTTAGTTGACGATGGTGGCAGGATTATTGACAGCATTAAGCATGTAAACGAAACAATCAGCAGGGTACGCCAGGTACTGCCCGGGAGAATGTACGAAGCTCCCCCATCTAAGGGTAAGAAAAATCCGCTGGAGCAGACACATCAATCTCTGATACATTTGTTTAAAGAAGTATCACCCCGCAAGAAACTTGATGAAATAATAGCCGAAAACTTTACCTGAATATCGCGAACCACAGCATCAGAGATTGTATTCAGAGCTTTTAAGGATGATTCTTTGACATTGCAAAATGTTGACACAGGCCGGCTGACAGCCGTTTGTGACTCATTCATCAGCTTTTTCAATGACATCAGGAACAGGCGGTTTTATCCGGTTATTCTGATGAATGATGACAATTATCCGAAAGACATATTTCCATTTATGTATACACTGTACCCCCATCATATGCAGCAGCATTATTCTTCAGTTTCTAAAATGCTCGAAGAGTTTTATTCTGAAAGGGATAAAAACGAAAGATTGAAACAGCGCTCTTCTCATATTTTAAAGGTTCTTAAGACGAACCTGGAGCGCTGTCAAAAAAAACTGACCATCCA